>JAVEEJ010000034.1 GCA_030840515.1 Frankiaceae bacterium
TGAGGCGAGGAACGGCACCGCCGGCGAGAGCCGTCAGGGCGATCAGGACGGCAGCGCGGCCGCCCGCACCGAGCCGGTCGTAGGTCACCGCGGCGAAGACGATCCCGGCGATGGTGAGCAGCAGCGCGCCGAGCGCGAGCAAGGTGTTCTGGATCCGCTGCGGCGTCCACTCCTGCCGCGGCAGCGGGACAGGTGACGGCCACACAGGGATCGGACCGAAGGGAACCGGCGGAGTCAGCGGCGCAGCCAGCACCGTGCCCGGGCGGAGGGCGGCCAGGAGGCGGCCTCGCTCCGCCAGCAGGTCGCCGCGGTGCGCGTCGAGCGCGAAAAGGGACTGGTCGAGCTCCCACAGGCGCACCGCCTCAGGACCGGTCAGTCGGAGGCCGCAGCGCGCGCACGTCGGTGCGCCGGTGAGCGGAGCTCCGCAGTCGGGGCAGGGCGGGGGACCAGCAGTCGGGCTCGTCATGCGTTCAGCATCGGCCCGCCGGCGCCGATCGCTCGTGAGGCGAACTACCTAGTCGCGGCCCTGGATGTCGCGGGTGTAGACCTTGTCGCCGACGTCGGCCAGCGCCTCATCGCGACGGTTCGCGATGATGACGTCGGAGCGCTTCTTGAACTCGTCGAGGTCGTGGACGACCTCTGAGTTGTAGAACGACTCACCGTCGAAGGCGGGCTCGTAGATGATCACCGGGATGCCCTTGGCCTTGATCCGCTTCATCACGCCCTGGATCGAGGACGAGCGGAAGTTGTCGGAGCCCGCCTTCATGATCAGGCGGTAGACGCCCACGGTGCCCGGCTTGCGCCGCAGGATGTCCGTGGCGATGAAGTCCTTGCGCGTGGTGTTGGCCTCGACGATCGCGCTGATGAGGTTCTGCGGTACGTCGGTGTAGTTGGCGTGCAGCTGCTTGGTGTCCTTGGGCAGGCAGTAGCCGCCGTACCCGAACGAGGGATTGTTGTAGTAGTTGCCGATGCGGGGGTCGAGGCCGACGCCCTCGATGATCTGGGCGGTGTTGAGGCCGTGGGTCAAGGCGTAGGTGTCGAGCTCGTTGAAGTACGCCACCCGCAGGGCGAGGTAGGTGTTGGCGAACAGCTTGACCGCTTCTGCCTCGGTGGAGTCCGTCAGGAGCACGGGGGTGCTCTTGTCGATTGCCCCCTCGAGGAGCAGGTCCGCGAAGCGCTGCCCGCGCTCCCCGCGGTCGCCGACGATGATGCGGGACGGGTGCAGGTTGTCGTGCAACGCCCGGCCCTCGCGCAGGAACTCGGGCGAGAACATGATCGAGGCACCGGGGTACTCGTCCCGCATCCGCGCCGTGAACCCGACCGGGACCGTGGACTTCACGACCACCGTCGCATCCGGGTTCTTCGCCATGACATCCGAGATCACCGACTCCACCGAGCCGGTGTTGAAGTAGTTGGTGGTCTCGTCGTAGTCGGTCGGCGTTGCGACGATCACGAACTCGGCCCCGTCGTACGCCGCCGCGGGGTCAAGGGTCGCGGTCAGCTCCAGCGGCTTGTTCCGGAGGTAGTCCTGCAGCTCGTCGTCGAGGATCGGCGACTCCCGCCGGTTGATGAGGGCGACCTTCTCCGGGTCGATGTCCAGCGCCATGACGGTGTTGTGCTGCGCCAGGATGACCGCGTTGGACAGGCCGACGTAGCCGGTACCAGCGACGGCGATGCGCGGGCGTGAGGTCATGGCGCCAGCCTAGAGGCCGAATACGATCGCCTCATGGATCCGTCGTACGGGCTGTTTGCGTTGACCGAGGAGCACCAGTTGCTCCGCAAGAGCGTCCGGGAGCTCGCGGAGGACAAGATCGCCCCGCGGGCGGCCGCGATCGACGAGGCGGCGGAGTACCCGTGGGACGTGCACGAGCTGCTCAAGTCCGCCGACCTGCTCGCGATCCACGTGCCGGAGCAGTACGGCGGCGCCGGTGCCGACCGCATCGCGCACAGCATCGTCGTCGAGGAGATCGCCCGGGTCTGTGCGAGCTCGAGCCTGATCGTGGCCGGCAACAAGCTGGGCACGATGGGGCTGATCCTGTCGGGCAGCGAGGAGCTCAAAGAGCGCTACCTGCCGCAGGTGGCGCGGGGGGAGATCACCTTCTCCTACGCGCTGAGCGAGCGGGAGGCCGGCAGTGACGCAGGCAGCATGAAGACGCGGGCTGTCCGCGACGGCGACTCCTACATCCTCAACGGCACCAAGTGCTGGATCACGGGTGCCGGCGTCAACACCCACTACACCGTGATGGCCAGCACCGACCCGACCAAGGGCTCCAAGGGGATCAGCGCCTTCGTCGTGCACGCCGACGACCCCGGCTTCTCGGTCGGCACCAAGGAGCGCAAGATGGGGATCAAGGGGTCCCCGACCTGCGAGATCTACTTCGAGGACTGCCGCATCGCGGCTGACCGGCTGATCGGCGACGAGGGCACCGGCTTCCTCACGGTGCTGAGAACGCTCGACCACACCCGCTCGATGATCGGTGCGCAGGCCGTGGGCATCGCCCAGGGTGCGCTCGATGCCGCGGTGGCTTATGTGAAGGAGCGCAAGCAGTTCGGCAAGGCCATCGCCGACTTCCAGGGTGTGCAGTTCATGCTCGCCGACATGGCGATGAAGGTCGAGGCTGCCCGCCAGCTCGTCTACGTCGCCAACGCGAGTGCTGAGCGCGGCGACGCCGACCTGACCTTCCTGTCCAGCGCGTCCAAGACCTTCGCGTCCGACACGGCGATGGAAGTGACGACCAACGCGGTGCAGCTGTTCGGCGGCTACGGCTACACGAGGGACTTCCCGGTCGAGCGGATGATGCGCGACGCGAAGATCACCCAGATCTACGAGGGCACGAACCAGATCCAGCGCATGGTGATGGCACGGCAGCTGCTGAAGTAACGGGGCCGTAGGTAGCGGTCAGGCCTGCGTGAGCAGGTGCGACTCGAGGAACGGGATCGCTCGCTCGGCGCCCTGCACCGACTCCCAGCCGTGTCCGGCGCCGGCCACGATCTGCAGGTCGATGGTCGAACCGCCCCGGCAGCTGCGCCAGTGGACGAGTCGCAGGCCGGGCTTGTCGGTCGTCGTACGCCGGCCGCACTGGGCCTGTGTGGTCATCACGGTCAGCGTCGACTCGACGGGTCGCGGCGACATACCCAGGTGCGTGACGCGAATGGGTCGTGTCATCCCCACGGTGCCGTCCTTGGCGCCGTGGATCGAGAGCAGGTCGGGCAGCACGACGGTGCTCGGGCAGTGCGCCTCGAGGCTGCCGCTCACCTCGACCGCGGCGAGGAGGGCGGGGTGGGCCCGGCACAGGACGCGGTAGGCGAGCATCCCCCCGCCGGAGTAGCCGACGAGCGCGCGTCGCTTCGTGTCGATGGGCACGTGCCGTCCGACATCGTCGAGGACCGCGTCGACGAAGGCGACGTCGTCGACGCCCTGATCCATCGCGACACCGCAGCAGGCACCGGCGTTCCACGAGCCGCCGACGCCGGCCGGGTAGACCAGCGTCACGCCCTCGCGGCGCAGGCTGTCGAGTCCCAGCCCCTCGGCGACTGCCTGCGCACTGCCAACGTCCTGGTGCAGGACGACGACGAGCGCCGCGAGCCGGCCGGGCGGCAGCCCGAGTGCGGGCAGCAGCAGGTAGCCGCGCTCGTGGCCGCCCACGTCCATGCGTACGACGCGGGAGTCACCAGCCGGCATACCCGGGCCGGCGATCGGCTCGAGATTGCCTGGGGCGCCCTGGCCGGGCAGCACCAGTGAGCGACCCGTGGCTTGTGCGGCAGCGGTGACGGCCTTCGTCGCGGCCGCGGACGCGGTGACGTCGGACGAGCGAAGAGCCGGCGGCGCGACGATGAACGTCGCCACGAACAGCGTCAGCAGCAGCGTCAGCGCCGGCTGGCCGATGCCCCACAGCTGGGCGCGCGCCTGCCTGCTCACTCCGCACCGGCCAGCAGCCGCAGCCGCAGGAAGGCCAGGGTCCGGCGGGAGGCGTCGAGGTTGCCCCAGCCGTGGCCGGCGTCCGGGATGAGCAGTGCCTCGACCGTGCCGCCCCGGCAGCCCTCCCACCGGCGCACCTCGGCGCCGTACACGTGGGTGGTCACGCTCTTGTCGCAGCCCGCGCTCGTCGTGAGGATGCCGAGCGTGCTCGCCGCCGGGCGGGGCGCGAGGCCGAGCTTGGTGATGAAGATCGGATGGTTCAGGCCGATCGTGCCGTCGGCCTTGCCGTGGAGCGTCAGCAGCTCCGGGACGGAGATGCCCGGGTCGCACGAGCTCTCGAGCGATCCGCTGACGACGACCGCGACGGCCAGCCGGCCGGGGCGGGCGCAGACGTAGTGGTAGGTCAGCATGCCGCCGCTCGAGTAGCCGACGAGGGCCTCGTGCCGCTGGTCGACCGGGGTCTGTCGTGCCGCGTCGTTGAACACGGCGTCGAGGAAGCGGACGTCGTCCACGCGCTGCCGGCTCGGCATCCCGCAGCACTTGCCTGCGTCCCAGGAGTGGTCAACGCCGGCGGGGTAGACGAGGGTCGCGCCGGAGCGTCGCAGCTCCTGCAGGGCGGTCTCCTTCGCAACGCCTTCCGGCGTACCGCCCTCCTGATGCAGGACCGCGACCAGCGCCGCCTTTCTCCCGGTCGGGACGCTGAGCGCCGGCTCGAGCAGGTAGCTCCTCTCACGGCCGTCGACGTGCAGCGTGACGGTGCGGCTCGCGGTTGCGGAGTAGCCGGCCGGGGTGGCCTGCGCGCCGCATCCGGCGCCGAGCAGGACGAGCACCCACAGCACGAAGACCGGCAGCGCCGAGCGCGGTCGTCGGAAGGCGGCGGGCACGGGTGCACGGTCTCCAGGTCTGGCGGGGTCAGCGGAATCTACCCGCCTGATGTGCCTTTCAGGCCAGCCGAACGAGACCGGCAACGGCCGTTCCTGCGGTCGCTGTCACCCGTTCGGCGGTGGCGACCGCGGCCGCGTCTCCCGAACGCAGCAGGACCAGCCCGGCGCCCGCGGCGAGTGCCGCGAGCAGGACACCCGCGCCGATCGGGTCAGCCGGGTCGAGAGTGGTGAGCACGCGGTCGCCGGAGGCGAGGTCGCCGACGGGTGCCGCCGGCCGGCCGGAGATGGTGATGCGGGCCGCCCGGGGCGCCGGACCACCGAAGTGGTCGCCGTGCGAGGGCACCTCCTGCGCGTAGTCGAGCGCCATCGCGGGCAGCGGCCCGGCAGGGGCGCCGAGGGGGTGGCCGGACAGAGCCAGCACGTCGTCGACCCCGGCATCGAAGGCGGCCGGCACGTCGGCGGTCAGCACGAAAGCCGCCGCGCACCCCGCCAGACCGGGTGCGTCCGGTGCCAGCACCACCTCGGCTCCCGTCGACACGGTGGCGAGCAGGAGGGCGACGGTCTGCCAGTGCAGGGGGAGCAGCAGACCGACGGGGTCCGGTCCGCCGAGCGAGTCGACGAGCAGGTTGGCCGTTTTCGCGACCCAGTTGGCTGTGGTCGCCCCGGACAGCTCGACCCGGGCAGCCCCGTCGTACAAGGTCAGCAGGGGCTGCGCCGGGTCCCGTTCGCCGACCAGCCCACCGGTGAGGTCGGTCAGGCTGCGCAGGGGTCGTCCAGGGCCGTGACGACCTTCGGGCTCGGCGTCGCGGCCGGTTGGTCGGTTGGCGTCGCGGTCACCGTGACGGGCTTAGCGCCGTTGTACGACGAGCCGACGACGACCTCGATGACGTTGCCCAGGTCGGGCGCGGCCTGGAGCGTCGCGCCCGGGATGGCCGCGACGACGGTGCGGGCGGAGTCGGCCTTGCTGGGGCCGTAGCGCACGACCGTGCTGGTGGCTCCGGTGCTGCGGCTCTCCGGCGTACCGACCGTCTGGAAGCCGATCTGCGTGAGGTCGGCGTCGGCCTTGCGGGCTAGGCCGTTGACGTCGGACCCGTTGTAGACGTGCACGCGGATGCTGCCCGGCTTGACGATGAGCGGCGCGCCGGCGCCCGGCGCGGCCGCCTTCGCCGGCGTGCCGGGCGGGATGTCGCGGCGGATGGCGTCGAACAGCGCCGCGGCCTTCGCGTCGTCGACGATGACGACCGAGCCGAGCCCGCGCCGATAGGCGTTGGAGTCG
>JAVEEJ010000048.1 GCA_030840515.1 Frankiaceae bacterium
GCCTTCAGGTCCTGCATCGCGCCGGCCGCGCCGCGCACCGTGTCGGTGCAGATCTCCAGGTGCTGGGCCGCGAGGACGAGCGCGAGGGTGACCCCGAAGACCGCACCGCCGCCGTGCGAGCCGGTCGCCCAGAACCACGTGATGACGAACGCGGGCAACGCCACGAGGGTCTCGCACACCAGGGCGCAGGTCAGCAGCGCGGGGATCCTGCTGCGGTCGCGGCTGCCCTGGTGCACAAGCACCGAGTCGAAGCCCCACTCGACCACCGCCGAGACGAGCTGGGCGATGGCGAGCACCAGCGCGAACAGGCCGAAGCCCCCCGGACCGAGCTGGCGCGCGGCGAGGAGGGTCCAGACCAGTGTGCTGACCTTGCCGACGACCTGCCCGCTGGCCGTGAAGGTGACGTTGCGGGCAGTCCTGCGGACCAGCTCTTCGCCGGGCTCGTCGCGCGGGTCGAGCGACCCCATCGGCGGGCCTAGTCCGCTGTCAGCCACCTGAGCCGCGGATGACAGACGCGACGGTGCGCAGCACCACCTTGATGTCGAGCCACAGCGACCAGTGCTCGACGTAGTAGTTGTCGAAGCGCGCCCGCTCCTCGATCGAGGTGTCACCGCGCAGGCCATGCACCTGCGACCAACCGGTCAGCCCGGCGGGGACCCGGTGTCGCGCGAGGTAGCGCGGCATGGCCTTGGAGAACTCGGTCACGAAGAAGGGGCGCTCGGGGCGCGGGCCCACGACGCTCATCTCGCCGCGCAGGATGTTGAACAGCTGAGGGAGCTCGTCGAGCGAGGTCTTACGGATGAACTTCCCCACCGGCCCGAGCCGGTCGTCGTGCTGGATGTTCCACAAGGTCTCGGACTCGCTGTCGTCGACCGGACGCAGGCTGCGGAACTTCAGCACCTGGAACGGCCGGCCGTCGAGACCGACCCGCTCCTGACGGAACAGCACGCCCTTGCCGCCTTCGAGCCGCACCGCGAGGGCGATAGCGCCGAGGACGGGGGCGAGTACGACGACCGCGACGGCCGCTGCGACCACGTCGAGCACTCGCTTGACGCGCCAGGTGAAGGTCCGGAACGGAGCTCGCCGTACTCGCACCACCGGCAGGCCCCAGAGCACGTCGGTGTCGCGCCCGGCGGCACCCATCTCGAACAGCCGCGGCACGACGAAGATCTCGCAGGAGAGCCGGTCACAGGTACGCAGCACGTCGACCATGGCCCCCTCGGAGAGCGAGGCGAAGGCCACGATCACCTCCTGCACGCCGAACTCGACGATCGCGCTGGCGAGGGCCTCAAACCCACCGAGCAAGGGCGCCGGTCGCTCGTCCGGGGCGAGCAAGGGGTCGTCGTCGAGGAAGCCGACCGGGTCCAGGCCGTACTCCGGGTGCGCGATCAGGTTCGCCATGAGCAGGCCGCCGATGCGACCGCCGCCGAGCACAAGGGTGGGGTGGGCAACCCGGCGCCGACGTCGGACCGCGCGCACCACGCTGTACGCCAGGGCGCGTTCGACCACCACGAGCACGGCGAAGAGCGCGGCTACCCCGAGCAGCGCCGGCTGCACCAGCTTCGGGTCGACGACGAGCGCCAGCGAGGTGGTCACGGCTCCGCCCGCCAGGGCCCGGCCCACCAGCGTCGGCAGGTCGTCGAGCGCCGAGAGGGTCAGTCGTGGCCGGTAGAGCCCGCCACTGGCGAACAGCGCGAGGCTGACTGCCGCCAGGACCAGCGTGCGACCCCGGACGCCTCCCACGGCGAGCGCGGCGAGGCTCAGCGCAGAGGCGTCGAGCACCAAGAGGAAGGGAGCGACGCCGCGGCGCAGCAGCGTGTTGGACAGCAGCCGGCGGGTCGTGCCGGGCAGCCGGCGGCGGCCCGGACCCCCAGCTGAGGTTGAAGCCTCAACGGATGGGGGATGTCGCGTCGTAGCCATCCTCCCCCTTCCTCGGACCCCAGCAGGGCAACGCTTGGCCGACCCCATCACTGAGCGCATTGTCGGTCGTTAGTCCGGCTGAGTGAAGTGCTTGTTAGGCCGAAGGGGTGAAATCACGCTCAACCGAAGAGCCCACTTGCCGAAACAGGTAACAGAGCGTCACACTCGGGAATCCACCTACCATCCTCGGAGCCAGACATGCCTCACTTGAACAGCATTCGCGCCTTTGGTGTCGGCTTGGCCGTCACGGGCGCGTTGGCGCTGGCTCCCGCCGCGTTCGCCGACGAGCCCAGCCCCTGCGACGCATACTCGCAGACCTGCGCGCCGCAGCCCACCACCAGCGTGAAGGGCGAGGAGAGCGAGAAGCCGACCCCGACCACCAGCGTGAAGGGCGTCAAGGAGACCCGCGGCGGAACGACCCTGCCCTTCACGGGCGGGCAGCTCGCGATGCTGCTGACCGTGGGCGCCGCAGGCGTAGGCGCCGGGACGGTGCTGACGGCCGCGGGTCGCAAGCGTCGCCACTCTGCCTGATCACGACTCTGGCTGATCACGACTCTGGCTGATTACGACTCTGCCTGACCGACTCTGGTCTGACCCACCGCTGCACGTGAGGCAGCGGCACGTCCGAGCACCCCGGTGAGTCCCGTCGCGATCTGGCGGGCACCGTTGGCCACGTCGCCGATCGACGCGCGTGTCACGCTGCCCGGCTCCAAGTCGCTGACGAACCGCTGGTTGCTGCTCGCCGCGCTCGCAGGCTCGCCCACGCTGCTGTCGGGCGCACTGCGCAGCCGCGACACCGAGCTGATGGTCGGAGCGCTCCGGGCCCTGGGATGTGCGGTTGACGAGAACGCCGACGGCTGGCTCGTTCAACCCGCCGAGCTTCGGGGTCCTGCCCAGATCGACTGCGGGCTTGCCGGCACCGTCATGCGGTTCCTGCCACCCGTGGCGGCGCTCACCCAGGGTGACGTGCGGCTCGACGGTGATCCCGCGGCCAGGCGCCGCCCGCTGGCGCCGCTGACCGGGGCGCTGCGAGCGCTGGGAGCACAGGTCGAGGGCGATGCGCTCCCGTTGACAGTGCGTGGCCAGGGAGGACTGGCGGGCGGAGCGGTCGCGTTGGACGCCTCGGCGTCGAGCCAGCTGATCAGCGCCCTGCTGCTGGCCGCCCCCCGGTTCGACTCGGGTGTCAGAGTAGTCAACACGGCGCCGGCCCAACCGTCGCTGCCCCATCTGCAGATGACCGTCGAGTGCCTCCGCCGCGCCGGTGCGCAGGTCGACGACTCCACACCCAACCGGTGGAGCGTCGCTGCTGGACCACTGCACCTGGGAACGGTCGACGTCGAGCCGGATCTCAGCAACGCGGCGCCCTTCCTGGCCGCGGCACTCGTCACAGGGGGCAGCGTCACAGTGCCGGGCTGGCCCGCGTCCACGACTCAGGCCGGCGCGGCGTTGCCCGCCCTGCTGGAGGCGATGGGTGCCGCGGTGACCCTGGACGCCGCTGGGCTGACCGTCACAGGTACCGGCACCGTCCTCGGACTCGAGGCGGACCTGCACGAGGTCGGTGAGCTCGTGCCCGTGCTGGTCGCCGTCGCCGCGCTGGCCGAAGGCCCCTCGCGGATCACCGGAGTGGCACACCTGCGCGGCCACGAGACGGACCGGCTCGCGGCCCTCGTCACCGAGCTGCGCCGGTTGGGGGGCGACGCGGAGGAGCTGCCCGACGGGATCGCCGTTCGGCCGCGCCCGCTGCACGGCGCAGCGGTGGACACCTACGACGACCATCGGATCGCCATGGCGGCGGCCGTGCTCGGCCTGCGAGTCCCCGACCTCCTCGTGCGAGACGTCGAAACGACCGCGAAGACCCTGCCGCGGTTCGTGGCGATGTGGGAGCAGATGCTCACCGCTACCCCCGTGCTGCCATGACCCGGCGTCGAGACCTCGACGAGGACGACGTCCGGGTTCGCCCGGGTAAGGGAAGCCGCCCACGCACGCGCACCCGACCCGAGCACGCGGACGCCGTCGATGGGATGGTCACGGCCGTCGACCGGGGGCGCTACACGTGCCTGATCGACGGGCGGCCGGTCGTTGCCGTGCGGGCCCGGGAGCTCGGCGGCAGCGGCCGCGTCGTCGTCGGGGACCGGGTCGGGGT
>JAVEEJ010000105.1 GCA_030840515.1 Frankiaceae bacterium
GCGGTATGACGGCATTCCTGCTCGAGCGGGTCGCCTACCGGCCGCTGCGGCGCCGAAGGGCTCCCAAGCTCGCCTTCCTCATCAGCGCCATCGGCGCCTCGCTCTTCCTGTCCAACCTCGCGGGCAAGGAGTTCGGTCGCTTCGCGATCCCCATGCCCGAGCTCTACACCGACGGCACCGTCTTGCACGTCTTCAGTTATGGCGTGCGGCTGACCGAGCTGATGATCGCGGCAGCGGCGCTCGTGATGCTCGTCCTGCTCGACCGGATGGTGAACGCCACGAAGCTCGGTCAGGGCATCCGCGCGGTGGCCCAGGACGCCGACACGGCGGGCCTGATGGGCGTGAACATCGACCGGGTGATCTCTCAGACCTTCGTCGTGGGTGGCCTGCTCGGCGGCGCTGCCGGCTTCCTGTATGCGGTGGCCTTCAACGCCCAGTTCACGATGGGGTTCCTCCCTGGCGTGAAGGCGTTCGCCGCAGCGGTGCTGGGCGGTATCGGCAACGTGCGTGGCGCCGTTCTCGGCGGCCTGCTCCTTGGTGTCGTCGAGTCGCTGTCGACCTCATGCGCCGGTGCGCAGTGGCAGGACGTCACCGCGTTCGTCGTCCTGGTCCTGGTCCTGATGTTCCGCCCGAGCGGCTTGCTTGGTGAGCGGCTGGGGAGGTCTGCATGACCACGGCGGTCCGCGTGGCGCGCGGCGAGAACGCCAAGAGACTGGCGAGCTGCCTCGGGGTCGCCCTCGTCGTGGCGCTGATGACTGGCTCCGAAGGAAACGGCGCGAAGCCGTTCCTCGGCGTACGGAAGTCGTTGCTCGCCCCCCGGGTTCTGCTCTACCTGCTGTTGGGCGTTCTGCTGTGGGCCGCGCTGAACGGCGTTCGGTGGCTGCGGACGCGACCGGCGTCCACCGCCCCCGTCGTGCCCTTGGACGCGCAGATGGCGGAGGCGACGGCAGACAGCAAGACAGCGAGTTGGCAACTGCGTGTGAGTGCGGCACTGATCGACGCCGTTCTGGACTTCCTGGCGTTCGCGCCGCTGTTGGTCCTCGCGGTGCTGATGGGCCACTCAGCAGGTGGCTATGGCTTCCTCATCCTCACGGGCTATTTGGTGTCGCTCGCGTTTGCCTTGCAGCAGACCTTTGTGGAAGGCCGCAGCGGGCAGACCATCGGGAAGGCATTGATAGGCGTCGCTCTGGTATCAGAGAAGACCGGCAAGCCCGTCGGGTTCGGCCGTGCCTTGCTCCGACGGCTGCTCCATGTCCTTGATGCAATCCCGTTGGGACTCGGCTACCTGTGGCCGCTCTGGGATGAGAAGCGGCAGACTTTCGCGGACAAGCTGCTGCATACCGTGGTTGTGCCGGTGACGCCCAACCCCACGGCGCCGGCAGCGGCCTACCGGGACGTCAGCAAGCAGGTCAACAGCAGCAGCACCACCCGCCTAGCACTCTTGGCGGGTGTGCTGGCTTTCTCGATCATCTACCCCAGTCAGCTCGAAGGCCGCTGGCTGACAGTGCTCACCACGCAGATCGGCATCTTCATCCTGCTCACGATCGGGCTCAACATCGTCGTGGGGTTCGCCGGGTTGCTCGACCTCGGCTACATCGCCTTCTACGCGATCGGCGCTTACACCGTTGCCTACTTCACGCACGGGGCAGCGCGCAACGGAAAGATCCTCTACCCATTGCCGGTGCATCCCCCGTTCGGGCTCAACCTGTTCCTCGTTATCCCCATCGCCGTGCTTGCCTGCGTGATCGCTGGCGTAATCCTCGGTGGGCCGACACTGCGGCTGCGCGGTGACTACCTGGCGATCGTCACTCTGGGTTTCGGGGAGATCGTGCACATCGTCGCGGTGAACAGCGACCCCATCACCAACGGCCCGCGTGGTGCCTTCGGTATCCCGGCGCCGTCGCTGCCCTACTTCGACCTGCACGGAAGTCTGAAGCACTTCACGTTCGACCAGGATCTGTCCTACTGGTACCTCGAGCTGGCCCTCATCGTGCTCGTGGTGTTCCTGGTCAGGCGGCTGGAGAACTCCCGGGTGGGCCGGGCCTGGACGGCGATCCGCGAGGACGAGGTCGCGGCTGCCGCCAGCGGCATCGCCACGGTCAAGTTCAAGCTGCTCGCCTTCGCGCTGGGTGCGTCCACGTCCGGGTTCGCCGGCGTGCTCTACGCCGGCAAGGTCAACTTCATCTCGCCCGACAACTTCATCCTGCTCAACTCGATCCTGGTGCTCGTCTACGTCATCTTCGGCGGCATGGGCTCACTGCCGGGGGCCGTCGTGGGCGCGCTGCTTCTGGTCTGGCTACCCGAGAAGCTCAAGGACGGCATCCTGGGCTTCTCTATCCAGCCGGCCGACCGCTTCATCTACTTCGGCGCCCTGCTCGTCGTCATGATGATCTTCCGACCGCAGGGCGTTATCCCCTCGAAACGGCGGGCCCGTGAGATCCGCATGGCGGAGAGCGGTCTCGGCGGTGCCGACGGCACCGGTGTCGCAGAGGGGACACTGCAGCAGTGACCACCGTCAGCGACACCATCGACGCCAGCGAGGGCGTCACCGACGCCATCGTCAGCGCCCGGGCGCTCACGCTGCGCTTCGGCGGCGTGACCAGCCTCAACAACGTGACTATCGCGCAGCAGCGCGGCGAGATCCTCGCGGTCATCGGGCCCAACGGGGCTGGGAAGACGTCGCTGTTCAACTGCTTGACGGGCGTGTACGAGCCGCAGGAGGGCAGCATCACGCTGCGCCCCTCCAAGGGTGGCGAGGTCTCGCTGCTCAAGCGCAAGCCGCACAAGGTGAACAACCTCGGCGTGGCCCGGACGTTCCAGAACATCAGGCTGTTCAACGCGCTGACCGCGGTGGAGAACGTCAAGATCGGCGTCGAGTCGCGCCAGCACGCGGGGCCGGTCAGCGCGATGCTCGGACTGCCCAACCAACGGCGCGAGGAGCGTGAGAGCGACGCGCGTGCTGTCGAGCTGCTCAGCTTCGTCGGCTTGGCGGCCCAGGCCAACGAGCTGGCGGCGAGCCTGTCCTACGGGCAGCAGCGTCGGCTCGAGATCGCGCGCGCCCTCGCCACGGGTCCGGAGCTGCTGCTCCTGGACGAGCCCGCAGCCGGGACCAACCCCTCGGAGAAGATCGAGCTGACCGAGCTGATCCGGCGCATCAACAGGGAGATGCAGATCAGCGTGCTGCTGATCGAGCACGACATGCGCCTGGTGATGGCACTCGCCGACCGGGTCGCGGTGCTGAACTTCGGCAAGGTCATCGCCGGTGGACGACCGGAGCAGGTGCAGCGCGACCCGGCGGTCGTCGAGGCCTACCTGGGCGCTGCAGAAGAGGACGAGGCGTCATGACCGCGGTGCTCCAGCTCGACGACGTGCAGGTGAAGTACGGAGCCATCGAGGCCTTGAAGGGCATCACCCTGGAGGTCAACGAGGGCGAGATCGTGACGCTGCTCGGCGCGAACGGGGCCGGGAAGACCACGACACTGCGCACCATCTCCGGCCTGCTGCGACCAACGCGCGGCACGGTGAGCTTCGCCGGGAGCCGGATCGACAACGTCAAGTCGCACGAGATCGTCGCGCTCGGTATCAGCCAGTCGCCGGAGGGCCGACGCGTCTTCCCGAGCATGACGGTTCTGGAGAACCTTCAGATGGGCGCCTACCAGCGGCGCGACAACCTCACCGCAGACCTCGAGCGTGTGTTCGGTCTCTTCCCGATCTTGGCCGAGCGCCGCAAGCAGCAGGGCGGAACGCTGTCCGGCGGCGAGCAGCAGATGCTCGCCATCGGTCGGGCACTCATGTCCAGCCCCAAGCTGCTGCTCCTGGACGAGCCCTCGCTCGGACTCGCCCCGCTGATCGTGAAGAAGATCTTCGAGATCATCCAGGAGATCAACGAGCAGGGCACGACTGTCCTGCTCGTCGAGCAGAACGCGGTCCAGGCGCTCAAGCTCGCGCACCGCGGCTATGTGCTGGAGACCGGGAACATCGTCATGGGCGCGTCGGCAGCGGAGCTGCTCGCCGATCCGCGGGTCCGGGCCGCCTACCTGGGCGAGGACGTCGCCTGAGCTGACCCCGCGGTACTCGATCAGCGCAGCGTGGCGACCAACCACGTGAGGGCCGGGGCCACGGCCAGCGCCGGCAGCAGATCAGCCACCGGCAGCGGCTTGATGCGCAGCAGCCGCAGCGCGACTCCCACCAGCAGCAGGCCACCCGTGGCGTTCAGCGCGGCCACCTCCGCCGCGGGGAGCAGGTCCCCGAGGAAGAACCCGCCCAAGGTCAGCACGCCCTGGAGCACCCCGACGCTGATCGCTGAGGCGGCCACGCCCCAGCCCAGCGCGGCAGCGAAGGCCATCGCCGCGAAGCAGTCCAGCGTGCTCTTGAGGGCGAGCAGGTCGATGCCCTGTCCCAGTCCGTCCTGGAATGAGCCGAGTACGGCGAGCGGCCCGACGCAGAACACCAGGGAAGCCAGCACGAACCCCTCGACGAAGCGTCCCGTCCCACCGTCGCGGGCCATCCTGCGCCGCAGCGCCTCGCCCACCTCCTCGAGTCGCTGCTCCAAGCGCAGCAAGGACCCGGTGATCCCGCCGACGACCAGGGCGCCTAACACGATGAGCGTCGGTGCCGACGACCCCACTGCCGTGACCAGGTCGGCCGATGCCACATCCACGGCTGCCGACGCGGCGACCAGCAGCACCACGAGGCCCAGGGCATCGGTGACGACGTCGCGGGTGCGCTGAGGGAGCCGGCCGCGCAACAGCACGCCCGCACCGCTGCCGACCAGGACGGCCACGACGTTCAGCGCCGTCCCGGCTCCGCGGACCACCTGGGACCTCCAGCGGGTGCCGACGTTGACTTCGCCGGACGTAGATCAGGTCACGAACCGGTATCGCGCGCCGGGTGAGTGGGGGACTACAGTCCGCCAAGCGGCTCGCGGGGGAGCCTAGCGGTCGACCCACCCAGCCTTCCGCTCCAGCAAGGCGGACTTCACAGACCGGAGTGCCTGAGTGCCTCGTGCTCACGTGAGCGTGCGTCTCGCCACCGACGACGACCTCCCCGTCCTGGTCGACCTCTGGACCGAGCTGCGCGACGTCAGCCCCCGCCGCCCGCGGACCGCTCATACCCCGGA
>JAVEEJ010000164.1 GCA_030840515.1 Frankiaceae bacterium
CGAAGCCGTGCAGGTCGGCCTAGCGCTTGGTCGCCTTCTTGGCCGTGGTCTTCTTGGCGGTGGACTTCTTCGCGGTGCTCTTCTTCGCCGGCGCCGACTTCTTGGCGACGGTCTTCTTGGCAGGGGCCGCCTTCTTGGCAGGCGCTGCCTTCTTGCCCGTGGCCTTGGACGCGGCCTTCGAGGCCGTGCCCCGGGCTGCTGACGCGCCGCTCTTCGCCGCCGCGGGAGCCGCCTTGGCGAGCTTCCTGGCGCCGCTGACGACCTCCTTGAACTGGCTGCCGGCACGGAACTTCGGCACCTGGGTCTTCTTCAGCTTGACGATCGCGCCGGTCGCTGGGTTGCGAGCCGTGCGGGCGCCGCGCTCGATCTTCTCGAAGACCCCGAAGCCGCTGATCGCGACCTTCTGGCCTTCGGCGACGGCACGAGTGATGACGTCGAAGAGTGCCTCGACGGCGTTGGTCGCGGCCTTCTTGTCCGCGCCCACCCGGCCGGCGACGGCCTCGATGAGATCCGCCTTGTTCACGCTTGCTCCCTTGGGCTGACGATGCACGTCGAGGCACTGCGCCAACGACTCGACGGCGAACGCTAGAGGGCTGCGCGCCTACGCACAAACACCAGGGTCAGCGATTTGCCCGCGTGTCGTCGGTATCTGGCCGATGCCGTGGCCCAAATCCCTTGCGGATCAGGGAATCTCGGGGAGCTCAGCGATCAGCGCGTTCAGTCGGCGTGAGGCGGTCGCGAGGTCGTGCTTCGCCGAGTTGGTGATGACGATCAGCCGTTGCTGCAGGGATTCCTTGGTTGGGCCGTCAAGATCAGCACGGCCGAGCCGCTGCTGCGCCGAGCGCAGCCGCTCGGCCAGATCCGCGAAGAGATCGGTCTCATCCGTCATGTGCGGGAGGTGGTCGGGAGCCATGCCGGGCGAACGGCTTCGAAGGAGGCGATCTCGTCTGCGTGCCGCAGGGAGAGCCCGATGTCGTCGAGGCCTTCCATGAGACGCCAGCGGGTGTAGTCGTCCAGGTCGAACGGGACCACGAGGGCGCCTGCGCGGACGACACGCTCGATTAGGTCGACCGTGATCTCGGCGCTCGGGCTGGATTCGGCGATGCCCATCAGCTGCTCGCCGGCCTCGGCGCCGACCTCCACCGGAACCAGGCCCCCCTTCGTCGCGTTGCCGCGGAAGATGTCTCCGAACCGGGGGGCGATCACGGCCCGGAAGCCGTAGTCCTGAAGCGCCCAGACGGCGTGCTCTCGCGAGCTGCCGGTGCCGAAGTCGGGCCCTGCGATGAGGATGCTGGCACCGGCGTAGGCAGGGTCGTTGAGGACGAAGTCTGGGTCCTTGCGCCAGGCAGCGAACAGGCCGTCCTCGAATCCACTGCGCGTCACCCGCTTGAGGTACTCGGCCGGGATGATCTGGTCGGTGTCGACGTTGCTCCGGCGCAGCGGCAGCGCGCGCCCGGTGACGACGGTGAAGGGCTGCATGGGCTAGATGTCCTCCGGCGCGGCGAGGTGGCCGGCGACAGCGGTGGCCGCCGCCACCGCGGGTGACACCAGATGCGTTCGGCCGCCGGGGCCTTGCCGGCCTTCGAAGTTGCGGTTGGAGGTGGAGGCGCTGCGCTGTCCCGGGCTGAGCTTGTCCGGGTTCATGCCGAGGCACATCGAGCAGCCGGCCTGGCGCCACTCCGCGCCCGCGGAGGTGAAGACCGCGTCGAGTCCCTCGGCCTCGGCCTGCCGCGCCACGGCGACGGATCCGGGTACGACGAGCGCGCGGACCCCGGGCGCCACGGCGTGGCCCCGCATCACCTGAGCCGCGGCGCGAAGATCCTCGATGCGACCGTTGGTGCAGGAGCCGATGAACACCGTGTCCACGGTGATGTCGCGAACGGCCGTGCCTGGCGCGAGGTCCATGTAGGCCAGGGCGCGCTCCGCCGCGGCGCGGTCCAGAGGGTCGTCGTACTCGCTCGGATCAGGCACCGAACCGTCGAGACTGACGCCCTGGCCGGGGTTGGTGCCCCAGGTGACGAAAGGCGTCAGCTGGGTGGCGTCGATGACGACCTCGCGGTCGAAGGCTGCGTCGTCGTCCGTCGCCAGGCTGCGCCAGTAGTCCACCGCGGCGTCCCAGTCGGCGTCCCCGGGGGCATGCGGCTTCCCTTGCAGGTAGGCGAATGTGGTGTCGTCGGGGGCGATCATCCCGGCGCGGGCGCCTGCTTCGATCGACATGTTGCAGACGGTCATTCGGCCTTCCATCGACAGTCCACGGATCGCCGCGCCGCGGTATTCGATGACGTGGCCCTGGCCGCCACCCGTGCCGATCTGCGCGATGACGGCGAGTACGAGGTCCTTCGCGCTGACGCCCGCTGCCAGGTCACCCTCCACGGTCACGGACATGGTCTTGGGGCGTTGCAGGGGAAGGGTCTGGGTGGCGAGGACGTGCTCGACCTCGCTGGTGCCGATGCCGAAGGCGAGCGCCCCGAACGCACCGTGAGTGCTGGTGTGGCTGTCGCCGCACACGACCGTCATGCCAGGTTGCGTCAGGCCGAGCTGGGGGCCGATGACGTGCACGATGCCCTGCTGCGCGTCTCCGAGCGGGTGCAGGCGGATGCCGAAGTCGGCGCAGTTCTTGCGCAGCGTCTCGACCTGCACTCGGCTGACCGGGTCGGCGATCGGCCGGTCGATGTCGGCGGTCGGGACGTTGTGGTCCTCCGTGGCGATCGTGAGGTCGGGCCGGCGGACCGGGCGACCGGCGAGGCGCAGTCCGTCGAAGGCCTGCGGGCTGGTGACCTCGTGGATCAGGTGCAGGTCGATGTAGAGCAGGTCGGGCTCGCCGGCTGCCTGTCGCACGACATGCGCCTCCCAGACCTTCTCGGCCAGGGTTCTCGCCATCGTCGCGGCTCCTCAGGGCTGGCACTGCTCGGCTTGCATCTCGCGATGCGAGACAGCAGTATCGGTACGTGGACAACTCTAGCGGAGTCGGCGTGCTGGACAAGGCCGTTCTCGTTCTGGGATCACTCGAGGAGGGGCCGGCCTCCTTGGCCACGCTCGTGGAGCGCTCGGGGCTCGCCAGGCCGACCGCGCACCGGCTCGCCGTGGCGCTCGAGCACCACGGGCTCGTTGCCCGCGACGCCGCCGGGAGGTTCACCCTCGGTCCGCGGCTGTCGCAGCTCGCCTCGACGGCTGGGGAGGACCGTCTGCTGTCCGTGGCGCAGCCGGTGCTCGTGCGGCTGCGTGACACCACGGGTGAGAGCACGCAGCTGTTCCGTAGACGAGGCTCGGTGCGGCTCTGCGTCGCCGCCGCGGAGCGGTCCTCGGGTCTGCGCGACACGGTGCCGGTCGGGTCGGTGCTGCCGATGACCGCCGGCTCCGGCGCCCAGGTGCTGCTGGCCTGGGAGGACATGGAGGAGGTCGCCGACCTCGTGGAGGAGGCGCGCTTCCCTGTCACGTCCCTCACGGCCATCCGCAAACGTGGCTGGGCGTCGTCTGTTGCCGAGCGCGAGGCGGGGGTGGCGTCGGTGTCGGCGCCGGTGTTCGGCCCTGACAACCGCGTGGTAGCCGCGGTGTCCGTGTCGGGGCCGATCGAGCGGCTCACCCGTCAGCCGGGTCGCGTCCATGCGCCATCGGTCCTTGCTGCCGGGGCTGCGCTTTCCCGCGCATTGGGATGGCGTCCAGCCGCGACCGCGCGCACCTCCTAACGAGGCACGATCAC
>JAVEEJ010000184.1 GCA_030840515.1 Frankiaceae bacterium
CTCGGGGTGGTCGGCGGCCAGAGCGGCACGCTGCACCGCGGCGATCGCCGCAGCATCGCCAGGGAGCGCCGGTCGCACGCTCAGGTCAGCCATGAGATGCGACATTACACACAGACGCGGAACAGGCATGAAAGTGTCACAATCGTGGTAGCCTATTCGGATGGACGAGACCGCCCTGCAGCGTGATTTCGACGCCACGATCGACGCCGACGACCGCATCGAACCGCGCGACTGGATGCCGGATGCCTACCGGCAGACCCTGATCCGCCAGATCGCCCAGCACGCCCACAGCGAGATCATCGGGATGCAGCCCGAGGGCAACTGGATCACCCGCGCGCCGAGCCTGAAGCGCAAGGCGATCCTCATGGCCAAGGTGCAGGACGAGGCCGGCCACGGGCTCTACCTCTACTCCGCGGCGGAGACCCTGGGCGTCAGCCGCGACGAGCTGCTCGACAAGCTGCACACGGGTCGCCAGCGCTACTCCTCGATCTTCAACTACCCGACCATCACCTGGGCCGACATGGGCGCCATCGGCTGGTTGGTCGACGGCGCCGCGATCATGAACCAGGTGCCGCTCTGCCGCTGCTCCTACGGGCCCTACGCCCGCGCGATGATCCGCATCTGTAAGGAGGAGTCCTTCCACCAGAGGCAGGGCTTCGAGCTGCTGCTGACGTTGTCCAACGGCACGGCCGAGCAGAAGGCGATGGCGCAGGACGCGGTCAACCGTTGGTGGTGGCCGTCCCTGATGATGTTCGGCCCGCCCGACAGCGAGTCGACGCACTCCGAGCAGTCGATGCGCTGGGGCATCAAGCGGTTCTCCAACGACGAGCTGCGTCAGCGCTTCGTCGACGCGTCCGTGCCGCAGGCCGAGATCCTCGGACTCACCCTTCCCGACCCGCAGCTGCGCTTCAACAGCGAGACTGGGCACTACGAGTACGGCGACATCGACTGGAGCGAGTTCAAGCGGATCCTCGCCGGGGACGGGCCGTGCAACGCCCAGCGAATGGCGCACCGGGTGAAGGCTCACACGGATGGCGCGTGGGTTCGTGAGGCGGCCGCGGCGTACGCCGACAAGCGGGCAGCCCGCGAGGAGGGCGCCGCGTGAGCAGCGAGTGGCCACTGTGGGAGGTGTTCGTCCGCTCGCGCCGCGGACTGTCCCACGTGCACTCCGGATCGCTGCACGCGCCCGACGCCGAGCTCGCGCTGCGCAACGCGCGCGACCTCTACACGCGTCGCCAGGAAGGCGTCTCCATCTGGGTGGTGCGCGCCGACGACATCACCGCCTCGAGCCCCGATGAGAAGGACCCCTTCTTCGAGACGGCTTCGGACAAGCCCTACCGGCATCCCACGTTCTACGAGCTGCCCGACGAACTGGCGCACATGTGATTCCGCTCGCCACCTACGCCCTGCGCCTCGGTGATGACGCGCTCGTCCTGACCCAGCGGCTCTCCGAGTGGTCCAGCCGCGCGCCCGAGCTCGAAGAGGACGTCGCACTGACGAACATCGGGCTCGACCTGCTGGGTCAGGCCCGGGTGCTGCTGAGCTACGCCGGCGAGCTCGAGGGCGAGGGACGCACCGAGGACGACCTCGCGTACCTGCGTGACGAGCGCGAGTTCACCAATGTGCAGCTGGTCGAGCAGCCCAACGGCGACTTCGGCGTGACCATCGCCCGCCAGCTGCTGTTCTCGGTCTACCAGCTGCTCGTGTACGGCGACCTGCGAGCGAGCAGTGACCCGACGTTGGCGGCCGTCGCGGGCAAGGCCGTGAAGGAAGTCGCCTACCACGTGGACCACGCCGAGCAGTGGACCCGACGGCTCGGTGACGGGACCGAGGAGAGCCACGACCGGATGCAGGCCGGCATCGACGCGATGTGGCCGTTCGTCGCCGAGCTCTTCGAGTCCGACGACCTCGTCGCAGAGCTCGCCGCTGCCGGGGTTGCTGTTGACCCGGCCTCGGTGCAAGCCGAGTGGGACCGGCGCGTCGACGCCGTGCTCGCCGACGCCACGCTCACCCGCCCGACTCCGACCTGGCGAGCCCGAGGCGGGCGAAGCGGCGTGCACTCCGAGCACATGGGGTTCCTGCTCGCCGAGATGCAGCACCTGCACCGCTCGCACCCGGGGGCGACGTGGTGACGCTGACCCTGGAGGACGTGCGCGCCGCGGTAGCCGCCGTACTCGATCCCGAGCTCCCTCTCGTCACCATCGACGAGCTGGGCATCCTGCGCGACGTCTCCCTCGTCGACGGTCACGCCGTCGTCACGATCACGCCGACCTACTCCGGCTGCCCGGCGATGGAGGCGATCGCGGACGACGTCAGGGCAGCCCTTGCTTCGGTGGACGCGGAGGGTGAGGTGCGCACCGCACTCGCACCGGCCTGGACCACCGACTGGATCTCGCCGTCGGGCCGGGTCAAGCTCGCTGAGGCGGGCATCGCGCCGCCCGGCCCCGCAGGGTCGTCCGGCACTGTGATGCTCGATCTCGCCGTGCGGTGCCCGCGCTGCGGGTCCACCGCCACCCGGGTGGTGTCCCGTTTCGGCTCGACGGCCTGCAAGGCGCTCCGCGTCTGCAGCGACTGCGCCGAGCCCTTCGACGAGTTCAAGCCCCTGTAGACCATGACTGATCTCGTCGCCACGCCGGCAGTCCGGCGCAAGCCGGTGTTCCACGAGCTCGCGGTCGCACACGTCGAGCGGCTCACCGAGGACTCGGTGGCGGTGACGTTCGCCGTGCCGTCTGAGCTCGCGGAGGCCTACGCGTTCGAGGCCGGGCAGCACCTCAACATCCGCACGTCGCTGGCGGGCGACGACGTG
>JAVEEJ010000082.1 GCA_030840515.1 Frankiaceae bacterium
CGACATGGGGGACAGTGATCGCGCGCTGGCCGACCTGGACGCGGCCCGTCCGCTGTTGCTCGCGTCCATGTTCCGCGGCACGCTCGATCTGCAGGTGGCGCTCGTGCTGCGCGCTCGGATCGCTGAGGCCGACGACCCGGCTCGAGCCGCCCTGCTCCTCGGGTGCGTCGAGGCGAACAAGCGCGACTGGGTGCTGCCCTTCGGCGTGAACGCCGACTACGAGGCCTTGCGCGAGCGGGTGGTCGGCGCGCATCCAGAGGCCCACGCCGCAGGCCAGGCGCTCGCGCTGACTGATGCCTGGTGACGCTCAGAGCGCGCGGATGCTGCCACCGTCCACGGGGATGACGCAGCCGGTCAGGTAGCTCGCAGCGGGTGAGAGCACGAAAGCTGCGATCCGGCCGAACTCCGCCGGGTCACCCAGCCGGCGCAAGGGGATGTTCGCAGCCACCGACTCCGTCCCGGGTGCGCCGCCGAAGAGCTCGGTGATTCGATCGGTGGCGACAAACCCCGGCAGGAGCGAGACCACCCGGATCCCGCGCGGCCCGAGCTCGTCCGCCAGCTGCTTCGCCCACATCGCCAAGCCAGGGCGAAGGCCGTTGGAGATCGCGATCCCGCCCACCGGGGCCTTCACCGAGGACGACAGCACGAGGCCGATGGACCCACCGTCGGTCAGCCGAGCCGCGACCGAACGACACGTCCGGACGGCACCGAGGAACACCGACTCGAACGCGGCGCGCCACTGCTCGTCGCTCGCGTCCAGCGCCGACGTGGCCGGGGGGCCGCCGACCGAGATGAGCGCGCCGTCCACCCGACCGTGCTCGGCGATGCACTCGTTCACCAGGCGCTCCGCCGTACTCGCCTCCGTGTTGTCGGCCACCAGACCTCGGGCCAGCGGGCCGAGAGCCAGCACGGCGGCCGTGACGGCCTCCGCTGACCGTGACGACACGAGGACGCGGGCGCCTTCAGCAACCAGTGCCTGGGCTGAGGCGAGCCCCAGCCCACGGGTGCCGCCGGTGACGACGTAGGCGCGACCGTCCAGCCCGAGGTCCATCTAGAGCAGCGATCGCAGGACGTACTGCAGGATGCCGCCGTGCCGGTAGTAGTCGGCCTCGCCGGGTGTGTCGATCCGCAGCACGGCCTCGAAGGTCTTCTCACCCGCGGTGACGGTCACGGTGCGCGGCGTCCTGCCTTCGTTGAGCACGGTGACGCCGCTGATGGCGAACTCCTCCTGTCCGGTCAGCCCCAGTGACTCGCGGGTCTGCCCGGCGGGGAACTGCAACGGGAGCACACCCATGCCGATGAGGTTGGACCGGTGGATCCGCTCGTAGGACTCGGCGATGACGGCGCGGACGCCAAGCAGCGCGGTGCCCTTCGCCGCCCAGTCGCGGGAGGAGCCGGAGCCGTACTCCTTGCCCGCGAGGATGACCAGTGGCGTGCCCTCGGCCTGGTAGGCCTGCGAGGCGTCGTAGATGGACAGCTGCTCGCCGTCCTTGACCGTGACGCCGCCTTCGGTCCCCGGTGCGAGCTGGTTGCGCAGCCGGATGTTCGCGAAGGTGCCGCGGATCATGACCTCGTGGTTGCCACGGCGTGAGCCGTAGGAGTTGAAGTCCTTCGCGTCGACGCCGTGCTCGGACAGGTAGCGGCCCGCCGGGGAGTCCTTCTTGATCGAGCCGGCGGGGGAGATGTGGTCGGTCGTGACGGAGTCTCCGAGGAGGGCGAGCACGCGGGCACCGGTGATGTCGGTGACCGGCTCCGGGTCGCGCGGCATGCCCTCGAAGTAGGGCGGCTTGCGCACGTACGTGGAGTTCGGGTCCCAGTCGAACGTGTCACCCGTCGGCACCGACAGGGCGCGCCACCGCTCGTCACCGGCGAAGACGTCGGCGTAGTCCCGCGCGAACAGGTCGGCACCGATCGCCGACGCAACGACCTCGTCGATCTCCTTCGTCGTCGGCCACACGTCGCGCAGGTAGACCGGGCCGTCGGTCCCGGTGCCGAGCGGCTCGGTGGTGATGTCGATGTCCATCGATCCCGCCAGCGCGTAAGCAACGACCAGCGGCGGCGACGCGAGGTAGTTGAGCTTGATGTCAGGGTTGATCCGGCCCTCGAAGTTGCGGTTGCCCGACAGCACCGCGGCGACCGCCAGGTCACCGCTGTTGACCGCGGCCGACACCTCAGGGATCAGCGGGCCGCTGTTGCCGATGCAGGTCGTGCAGCCGTAGCCCACGAGGTCGAAGCCCAGCTTCTCCAGGTAGGGCGTGAGGCCCGCCCGGTCGTAGTAGTCCATGACCACCTTGGAGCCTGGCGCCAGCGTCGTCTTCACCCACGGCTTGCTGGTCAGCCCGAGCTCGACGGCCTTCTTCGCCACCAGCGCCGCAGCGACCATGACGGAAGGGTTGGAGGTGTTGGTGCAGGAGGTGATGGCCGCGATCGCCACTGCCCCGTGGTCGAGCTCGAACTCGGTGCCGTCCGCCAGCGTGACCGGCACCCGCTTCGACGGCCGGCCGATCTCCGCCGTGGGCGACGCCACCGGCTTGTCGGCAGGGTTCTCGTGGTGCACCGACACCGGGTCGCTGGCGGGGAAGGTCTCCTCGACCCCCTCGTCGACGCCGTTCGCCTGGTCGGGCGTGACGTAGCTCGACAGCGAGGCGCGGAAGCCGGCCTTGGCGTCGTGCAGCGCCACCCGGTCCTGGGGCCGCTTCGGACCGGCCAGTGAGGGCTCGACGGTCGACAGGTCGAGCTCGAGGTACTCCGAGTACGTCGCCTCCACCGAGGCGTCGTGCCAGAGGCCCTGCTCCTTGGCGTAGGCCTCGACCAGCGCGACCTGCTCGGCGGGTCGACCGGTGAGCCGGAGGTAGGTGAGCGTCTCCGAGTCGATGGGGAACACCGCCACGGTTGAGCCGTACTCGGGGCTCATGTTGCCGATGGTCGCCCGGTTGGCCAGCGGCACCGCGGACACGCCCTCGCCGTAGAACTCCACGAACTTCCCCACCACACCGTGATGACGCAGCTGCTCGGTGATGGTGAGGACCAGGTCGGTCGCCGTCGTCCCCTCCGTCAGCTCGCCCCTGAGCTTGAAGCCGACCACACGCGGGATGAGCATCGACACCGGCTGACCGAGCATCGCCGCCTCGGCCTCGATGCCGCCGACGCCCCAGCCGAGCACACCGAGGCCGTTGACCATGGTGGTGTGCGAGTCGGTGCCCACGCAGGTGTCGGGGTAGGCCAGACCACCTCGCGTCATCACCACGCGCGCGAGGTGCTCGATGTTGACCTGGTGCACGATCCCGGTGCCGGGTGGCACCACCTTGAACTCGTCGAACGCGGTCTGCCCCCACCGCAGGAACTGGTAGCGCTCGACGTTGCGTTCGTACTCGAACGCCACGTTGCGCTCGAAGGAGTCGCGTCCGCCGAAGACGTCGGCGATGACGGAGTGGTCGATCACCAGCTCCGCGGGCGCGAGCGGGTTGATCTTCGCCGCGTCGCCGCCAAGGGCCGCGACTGCCTCCCGCATCGTCGCCAGATCAACCACGCACGGCACACCCGTGAAGTCCTGCATGATCACCCGGGCGGGGGTGAACTGGATCTCGGTGTCGGGCTCAGCGGCGGGGTTCCAGGATCCGATCGCGCGAATCTGGTCGGCGGTGACGTTGGCGCCGTCCTCGGTCCTGAGCAGGTCCTCCAGCAGCACCTTGAGGCCGAAGGGGAGCTTGTCGAAGCCGGCCACCGCATCGAGCCGGAACACGTCGTAGGACGCGTCTCCCACGGTGAGGCTGGCGCGTGCTCCGAAGCTGTTGACGCTCATCTGGTGCTCCTCGGTGTCGGTGCTGACCGAATCCTGTCGCACGCGCCGATCAGCCCCTGAGGGAGGCCGTCCTGCGCCTGGTCCGCGCCAGCGCACTGAGCTCGTCGAGCAGCACGCGGGCCTCGTCGGCGTCGCGGTGCAGCGCGACCGCGTGGATGTCCCGGCCGGCGGTGTCCAGGTGGAGGGTCGCGAGGCGCAACCGGCGCTGCAGCGGTCCCTGGTGCCAGCGGAAGCCCTGCACCTTGGCCAGCGGGACCACAGCGGTGTCATGCCGCAGCCAGCCGGTGCGGGTGACGACGAAGCGGTCGTCGTACCCGACCCCCAGGACCGGCAGGGCCAGGGGCGAGAGCCAGCGCGCACGACCCGGCGGCCGACCCAGCTCGACCGCCGGGACCGCGCCCAGGACTCTGGCGACCAGCGCCTCGGCGAGCGCACGTGGGGCCACCGGGAGCAGCGTCGAGGTCTGCAGCGCAGCCTTGCCGCCCGCGTAGCCCGCCACGTCGATCTCCACGCGCACCCAGCCACGCTGCCGCCACAGCAGCGGGGCGATGACCCGAAGGCCCTGCACCCGTCCCTCGGGAACCGTCTGCGAGCGGGTCTCCGTGAGCCCGTGCCGCAGGACCAGGCCATCGGGGGAGTCGCTCACGCTGAACCCCCACTCGGCGGCGAGCCGACGGCGCGCGACCTCGAACGCGGCGACCGCGGTGCCGAGCATCGACGCGGTCAGCGCGGCGACCGCCTCGGCCGGAAGCACGAGGACACCGACGAAGAGGGCCAGCAGCAGCACAAGGGGCATCGCGCTCCGCGCGTCGAGGAGCGTCGAGCCGATGAGGGCACCGGCCGGGACCGTGACCAGAGGCGTGCTCCCGAGCGGGGCACTGGCCGGCGCCTCGCCGCGCGCCAGCGCCAGCAGCTCGAGACGCAACGACTCGGCTTCGGCTTCCCGGAGGTAGGCCAGCGGCGCCTCGGCCTTGCCGCCGCCGACCACCTCGAGCCTGAGCTCGGCCAGACCCAGCGCGCGACCGATCAACGGCCGCACGACGTCGATCGCCTGGATCCGTGCGAGCGGCACCCTGCGCGAGCGGTGCAGCAGCACCCCGGACTCGACGCGCAGGTCGACGCCGTCCACCCCGAACCGGGTGCGCCGCCACGACAGCACGGCCCCGCCGAGCAGCAGCGGTACCAGCCCGAGCAGCCCCCACCCGATGAACTTCCCGGTTCCGTCGGAGATGGCCTGGGGCGTCATCGCTGCCGTCAGAGCGATCAGGATCTTGCCGCTGCGCAGCAAGGGGCTGAGCGGGTGCAGCCGTCGCCAGCGCAGCTCGAGTGCGGGCGCGGTCACAGGCCGGCCGCGCGGGCCTCGCCGAGGGCGGCCAACCGGTCCCGGAGCCGCTCTGCAGCCTCGCGCTCGATGCCGGGCACGTGCACATCGGCCGCCGCGGACGCGGTGTGCAGGTGCACGGCGGCCACGCCGATCCGGCGGTCCAGAGGGCCGGCGATGACATCGACGAACTGCATCCGTCCGTAGGGCACCACCGACACCCGACGAACCAGCACCCCGCGCCGCACGAGGAGGTCGTCCTCGCGCTCGGCCCAGCCCCAGGCGCTCCAGCGACGCTGCTGCCAGAGCCAGACGGTGCCGAGGCCGACGGCGGTGAGTGCGAGTACGGCGAACACGGCGACCGGGCCGCTGTCAGCACCCGCCGCAGCGGCCAGCAGCAGACCGACCGGGACGATGACCGCGCCCGCCATCAGCCGCCACAGGCGCAGCAGGCGAGGGGACGGCCGCGACCAGCCTTGCTCAGCCACCTTCGGTCGGAGCCGGGTCCTTGGTGACGTGGTGGGAGTGACGCAGCTTCGGCGGGCCGACGCGAGTGATGAAGACCGTCGTCCCCTTGGGCACCATCGGGTAGAGCTTGATCACGTCGCTGTTGTGCATCCGGATGCAGCCGTGGCTGGCGTTGTAGCCGATCGAGCTGTCGGACGGCGTGCCGTGGATCCGGATGTTCGGCGCGCTGAGGTTCATAGCCCGCAGGCCGAGCGGGTTGCCGGGGCCTGGCGGGATCGACTTGGGCTCGAAGCGGCCCCAGCCCTCGTTGGGGTGCGGGTTCACCCAGGTCGGCATGAAGCGCTTGCGCGTCACGTTGAACCGGCCCAGCGGTGTCGGGTAGGCGAGCATCCCCGTCGCCACGTTGAACGTCCGGACGATGTGCTGGTGCTTGTAGACGTAGAGCCTGTTCTCGTTGGCGCGCACCAGCAGGACGGTGTCGAACGAGGCATCGGTGACCTTGGGCTGCACGGGTGTGGTGTCGACCCGGCGGGCCTTGCCGTCCACGAGCGCATCCTGCAGTGCCTTGACCGCGGCAGCCTGGTCGAGCGCGAGCCCGGGCTTGGCCGGGGTGAACGAGACGAAGCCGTTGACCAGCTGGGCGTCAGCATTGACCGGCGCGACCGCGGCGGCGGTTGCCGCCCGGGCGACGATGCGCTTAAGACCCGAGACCACGGGGCTCGTCACGGTGACCTCGACGACGGGGTGGGCCGGGCTACCGGTGAGCCGGTGCCAGGACCGGGAGACCCACGAGCCGCTGTGCGCGGCACGCAGCGCCTTGTCCACCGCGGCGGGGACGTCGGCGGCG
>JAVEEJ010000315.1 GCA_030840515.1 Frankiaceae bacterium
GCAGCTCGTGGTGCGGGGAGCCCTGCTCGTCGGCCCCCAACACCGTGGTCTGCAGGGGGGTGTAGCGCGCCTTGACCAGGTGCCCGGAGCCCACCGGATCGGACGGCAGCCGTCCCGGCACGGCCACCACGAGCGCCCAGCCCCCGGTCCCGAGCCCCTGGCTGAGCGCGGTGGTGTTGAGCAGCACCTCATCGCCAGGGAGCGCCTGGCCGACCAGGGCGGGGTAGGCCAGCGCGGGCAGGGAGTCGCCGTCCGCCTCGACCTCGAGCTGCAGGACCCCGGGCCACTCACCGGTGACCCGGCGCACGACACCCCTGCGCCAGCGGATCACGCCGCCGACCCTAACCCTCGGGTAGCGTCGCGAAGCCGACCAGCGGCGGCGGCACCGAACCGGGAGTGGCATGCAGGCGCGCAAGACCGAGAGGCTGCTCAACCTGGTGATCGCGCTGCTCGCGACCCGGCGCGGCCTGAACATCGGTCAGATCCGCGACAAGGTCCAGGGGTACGAGGACCAGACCGACGAGGCCTTTGAGCGCATGTTCGAGCGCGACAAGGCCGAGCTGCGCGACCTCGGGGTTCCGCTCGAGACCGTGCTGCTGGACGCCTGGTCCGACGAGCAGGCCTACAAGATCGCCCGCGGCGACTACGAGCTGCCCGACGTGGTGCTGGCCGCCGACGAGGCCGCCGCGGTCGGCCTGGCGGTCCGCTTCTGGCGTTCGGATGAGATGAGCGCGGCCGTGGCCAGCGCCCTGCGCAAGCTCCGCGCGGCAGGCGTGGAGGTGGATGAGCCGCTGCCGACCGGCCTCGAGCCGGTTGTCGACGCCTCGGATCCGGGACTGCTCACGCTCTGGGACGCCGTACGCGACAAGACCGCGGTGCGCTTCCCCTACCGCGCCGCCTCGGGCTCGGCCACCACCGAGCGCCACCTGGAGCCCTGGGGCGTCGCCTCCTGGCACGGCCGTTGGTACGTCGGCGGTCACGACCGGGACCGCGGCGAGCCCCGGGTGTTTCGCCTCGACCGCATCAGCGGGCCGATCCGGGCGGACAAGGGTGGGTTCGAGGCCGCCGTCCCCGCCTCCGTGGACGTCGCCGGGATGGTCGCGGCCGCCGAGCCTGACCCCAGCGGTCACGCCCGGGTGCGGGTCAGAGCGGGGGCCGGCCACGACCTGCGCCGCTCCTCGGCGGTGGTCTCGACCGACGAGGGCTGGGACGAGCTGGACTACGAGTACGGCGACATCGAGCGTGCCGCCCAGTGGGTGGCGGGCCTGGGGGCCGACGCGGTCGTCCTCGACCCGCCCGAGCTGCGGGCAGCGGTCATCCGCCGGCTGCGCGGCGTGCTGGACGGGGTCGCATGAGCGCCAGCAACCGGCTGGCCCGGCTGCTCGCGATGCTGCCGTGGCTGACCGCACATCCCGGCGTCACCTGGGCCGACGCCGCCCAGGAGTTCGGCATCAGCGAGAGCCAGCTGGTCGACGACCTGCAGCTCTTGTTCGTCTGCGGGCTGCCGGGCTACCTCCCGGGCGACTTGATCGACATCAGCTACGAGGGCGGCACGATCCACGTCGTCGAGGACGCCGGCCTGAGCCGGCCGCTGCGGCTCAACCCCGACGAGGCCACGGCCCTTGTCGTCGCGCTGCGCACTCTGGCCGACCTGCCCGGCCTGCGTGACAGCGCCGCCCTGCACGGCGCGCTGGCGAAGCTCGAACGGGCCACTGGTGACGCGGCTGCCGCCAACGTCACGGTCGACGTGGATGCCGAGCGCGGCGTGATGGAGACCATCCAGGCGGCCTTGACGGCCCGCAAGCGGTTGCACCTGCGCTACTACGTGCCGGCCCGCGATGAGACCACCGAACGCGACGTGGACCCGATGCGGCTGCTCATCGTCGACGGCCGCGCCTACCTCGAGGGCTGGTGCCGATCGGTGGAGGCGGTTCGGCTGTTCCGGCTGGACCGGGTCGAGGACGTCGCCGTACTCGACGCCGCGTCGGACCCGCCGCCTGAGGCCCAGCCCCGTGACCTCGAAGGCGGGCTCTACCAGCCGGCCCCGGACGACCCGGTGGCCGAGCTGGTGCTGGGGCCCTCAGCGCGCTGGATCGCCGACTACTACCCGACGGAGTCCACCCAGGACACGGAGGAGGGGCTGGTCGTCCGGCTGCGCGTCTCCGACGACGGTTGGCTGCGCCGGCTCGTGCTCCGCTCAGGGGGCGCCGCCCGGGTCACCGCGCCCGCCGATCTGGTCGCAAAAGTCAGGTCCGACGCCCTCACCGCCCTCGCGGGCTACCCGACCTAGTCCTTCCGGGTCGTCAAGCCCCGGCGGTTGTCTGCCGAAGCCCTTCTTGTCGCTCCTGAGAGGGAGCCCCGGCGAGAGGACCAGGCGATGACGACCATCAAGGCGTCGTGCCCCACCTGCGGTGAGGTCGAGCTGACCCCGGCCGACATCACGCTCATGGTCTGCAGCCACGCGCCGCTGTCCTACTACGCGTTCACCTGCGGCACGTGCACGGACGAGGTCCGCAAGCCGGCTGACGACCACGTCATCTCGCTGCTGATGTCCGGTGGAGTGAAGGCCACGGTGTGGGAGGTCCCCGCAGAGGCGCTCGAGCCCAAGGCCGGTCCCGCCCTGTCCTACGACGACCTGCTCGACTTCGTCCTGCAGCTCGAGTCCGAGGACCTCATCGCCGCCCGCGCGACCACGGTCGCCCGCCGCTAGCCACGCACGTCTTCCCGACAGGCCCCTGTCCTCACGGACGGGGGCCTGTCGCGTTAGCGTCTGCCCGTGGACTTCCTCGGCCTCGACACCGTCGTGTGGGTGCTCGCCGTACTCGTGGTCATCCTGAGTCTTGTCGTCCTCTTCCGGATCACGGTGGGCCTGTGGCGACACACGAAGCGACTCGCCAGCACCATGGGCGAGGCGGCGGACCGGGTGTCCATCGCCACCGCCGACCTGCAGGGCCTTGCGGACAGCCTGGAGTCGCGCCGCCGGGCGTAGGCTCTCGGCAACCATCGACATCGCCGGCCACACACCTTGGGGGGACCTGATGCACTCTTCAGCCCGACGCCTCGCCGGCGTCACGACGCTCGCCCTGGGGCTGCTGCTCAGCGGATGCGGCAACGGATCCCCGTCCAGCTCGGTCAAGCAGGAGGACTCGCTCGCGATCGTCGCGGGGGCACAGGTCGCGAGCCAGAAGGCCGGTTCGGCCAAGCTCGCCATGACGATGGACATGACCATCAGCGGCCAGTCCTTCAGCATTTCGGGCGAGGGCGCGATGGACTTCGTCAAGAAGCTCGGCAAGCTCTCCCTCACCATGCCCAACCCGGCGGGCGGCGGCTCGCTGAACATCGACGAGGTGATGACGGACACCACGATCTACGTCAAGTCACCGCTCATCCCCACCGGCGGTAAGCCCTGGACCGCGCTCGACCTCAAGGAGATGCTCGGCGGCTCGCTGTCCCAGCTCAGCGCAGGGGCGGACCCCACCTCGGGCCTTGAGATGCTCAACGGCGCCAAGTCCGTCACCAAGGTGGGCACCGAGAGCATCCGCGGCGTCCAGACGACCCACTACAAGGCCGTCGTCGACCTCAACAAGGCGCTGGCCAACAAGCCCGCAGCGGTCAGGGCCAAGCTCGAGAGCTACCGCAAGCTGCTCGGCACCCAGGTCAACGACTACCCGATCGAGGTGTGGATCGACGGCAAGGGCCGTCCGGCGAAGTTCACGATGACGATCGAGGTCCCGGCGAGTACGGCGACCCAGAACCAGGCGGTCGCCATGACGATGGGCATCGAGATGTTCGACTACGGCTCGCCGGTCCAGGTCACCGTTCCGCCGGCCTCCCAGGTGAACCACAAGTAGTGGGTCGCGGCGTAGGGCTGCCGGCGGCCCTACCCCGTAGCATCGGGCCGTCCAGGGAGAGGAAGTCATGTTCGGTCTCGACGCACCCGAGCTGATCGTCATCGCAGTCGTGGTCGTGCTGCTGTTCGGTGCGAAGCGACTGCCCGACGCGGCCCGGTCCATGGGCCGATCGATGCGCATCTTCCGCAGTGAGGTCCGCGGGATGTCCGAGGACGAGAAGGCCGCGAAGGCCAAGGAGCTCAACGCGCCGGCCGACCCCGGCCCGTCGACCCCCAGCCCGATGCCTGGCGAGACCGGGATCACGGGCGAGACTCCGCGCTGACCGTGACCACCGCGGGCGGCCGCATGCCGCTCATGGAGCACGTGCGCGAGCTCCGCAACCGGGTGCTGAAGGCCGTCCTCGGTCTTGCTGTCGGGACGGCCGCGGCCTGGTTCCTGTTCGACTCCGTCTGGGCCCTGATGACCAGGCAGTTCTGCGCGCTGCCGCAGTCGCGCGAGCTGACGGGTCACTGCGACTTGCTGATCAGCGGCGTCTTCGACGCCTTCTTCCTCAAGCTCAAGGTGTCGTTCCTCTTGGGCCTCGTCTTCGGATCGCCGATCTGGCTCTACCAGCTGTGGGCGTTCGTGGCGCCCGGCCTGCACCGTCGTGAGAAGCGCTGGGCGCTGGGCTTCGTCGCGGCTGCGGTGCCGTTGTTCTGCTTCGGCGCCTACCTGGCCTACGTCACGCTGCCGGTGGGTCTCCGGATTCTTCTCGGCTTCACCCCTGAGCACGTGGTCAACGCGTTGCGCGTCACGGACTACCTGCGCTACCTCACGACGATGCTGCTCGTCTTCGGGGTGTCCTTCGAGTTCCCGCTGCTCCTGCTGCTGCTCAACCTCGCCGGTGTGCTGACCTATGCGCGGCTGGCGGGATGGTGGCGCGGCATGATCCTCGGCATCTTCGTCTTCGCGGCCGTCGCAACTCCGAGCCAGGACCCGTTCACCATGCTGGCGCTCGCGGCGCCCATGTGCGTGTTCTACGTCGTGGTGCTGCTCATCGCGTGGATCCGTCGCCGCCGTGGCGGGGACGGCCTCTACTCCGACCTGCCCGATGACGAGCCGTCCACGCTGGAGGTCTGAGTGCCACGCCGCATCGCGCTCATGGTGAACCCCACCGCGGGGAAGGGGCGCGCCGCCCACGTGGTGGCCAAGGTCGCCGCTGAGCTGCGGGCGGCTGACGCGTCGGTCGAGATCCTCATCGGGGCCGACGCCGCGGATGCGGTCGCCATCGCCAAGCAGCAGGTCGCTCTGGGGGTGGACGCGCTGGTCGCCCTCGGTGGCGACGGGATGGCCAACCTGGCGTTGCAAGCGGTGGCCGGCACGGCCGTTCCGTTCGGCTTGGTGCCGGCGGGCACGGGGAACGACCTCGCCGCCGCGCTGGGGCTTCCGGCCGGTGACCCAGCCGCCGCAGCACGGCTCATC
>JAVEEJ010000321.1 GCA_030840515.1 Frankiaceae bacterium
AGCGCAACAGCGACTTGCCCGCGATCTTGCGGAACGTGCCGAGCTGCGTGCCGTTGGGTGCGGTCACGTCATAGGTGGCGCCGAAGTCGAAGACCTGGCGTGCCTTGAAGCCGAACAGCGGCACGGAGCGCGACTCGTCGGAGTAGACGACGACCTCCTCCTTGAGCTTCATCCGCTTCTGCTCCGCGAAGCCGACCTGCTGGCCCTCCGAGCCGTCGGGGTTGGCCACCGCGACCACGTAGCGGTTCACCATCGGCGTGATCTTCTGGCGCAAGGTGAAGCGACTGACGGTCTGCAGCTCAGGGAGGTCCATAGCGCAGCACCCTAAGCGACGCGCCGTAGGCTTCGAGGCGTGCCGGATGCCGACTTCGACTTCAGCGAGCTGCTCCCCACGGGGGACGATCAGGCCGCCTTCCGCCTGATCACGGCCGACGGGGTCAGCACGGTCGAGGCGGCAGGCCGGACGTTCCTTCAGGTGGAGCGCGAGGCGCTTCGGCTGCTGACCGAGACCGCGATGCACGACATCGCGCACTACCTGCGCCCCGCTCACCTGGCCCAGCTCGCGCGCATCCTCGACGACCCGGAGGCCTCCCCCAACGACCGCTTCGTCGCCCTCGACCTGCTCAAGAACGCCAACATCGCCGCCGGTGGTGTGCTGCCCATGTGCCAGGACACGGGTACGGCGATCGTCGCGGGCAAGCGCGGCCGACACGTGCTCACCGACGGCCGTGACGAGGAGGCCATCAGCCGCGGCGTCTACGACGCCTACACCCGGCTCAACCTGCGCTACTCCCAGCTCGCCCCGCTGACGATGTGGGAGGAGCGCAACACCGGCTCCAACCTGCCGGCCCAGGTGGAGCTGTACGCCAAGGACCCGCACGGTCACCCCGACCACTACGAGCTGCTGTTCATGGCCAAGGGCGGTGGCAGCGCGAACAAGTCCTACGTCTTCCAGGAGACCAAGGCGGTGCTCAACCCGACGGCGATGATGCGGTTCCTGGAGGAGAAGATCCGCGCACTCGGCACCGCCGCGTGTCCGCCCTACCACCTCGCCATCGTCGTCGGCGGGACGAGCGCGGAGTTCGCGCTGAAGACCGCGAAGTACGCGAGCGCCAAGTACCTGGACACCTTGCCCACCGCGGGATCGCCCAGCGGACACGGCTTTCGCGACCTCGACCTCGAGCTGCAGGTCCTCGAGCTGACGCGACAGCTCGGCATCGGAGCGCAGTTCGGCGGCAAGTACTTCTGCCACGACGTGCGCGTGGTGCGGCTCCCTCGCCACGGCGCCAGCTGCCCGGTCGCCATCGCGGTCAGCTGCAGCGCCGACCGCCAGGCAATCGGGCGCATCACCCCGGAAGGCGTCTTCCTCGAACAGCTCGAGACCGACCCGGCGCGCTTCCTGCCCGACGTCACCGACGAGCACCTGGACGATGACGTGGTGCGCATCGACCTGTCCCGGCCCATGGCCGAGATCCGCGCCGCGTTGACCAAGCTGCCGGTGAAGACACGCGTCTCGCTGACCGGTCCGCTCGTCGTCGCGCGCGACATCGCCCACGCGAAGATCAAGGATCTGCTCGACGCCGGCCAGCCGATGCCGGCCTACCTGCGCGACCACCCGATCTACTACGCCGGCCCTGCGAAGACCCCGGAGGGTTACGCCAGCGGCTCGTTCGGCCCCACCACCGCTGGGCGGATGGACTCCTACGTCGACGCCTTCCAGGCTGCCGGCGGATCGCTGGTGATGCTCGCGAAGGGCAACCGCTCGAAGGCGGTCACCGACGCGTGCGCCAGGCACGGCGGCTTCTACCTCGGCTCCATCGGCGGTCCTGCCGCGCGGCTGGCGCAGGACTGCATCAAGAAGGTCGAGGTGCTCGAGTACGCCGAACTCGGCATGGAGGCCGTCTGGCGGATCGAGGTCGAGGACTTCCCGGCCTTCGTCGTGGTGGACGACAAGGGCAACGACTTCTTCGCCGAGACCGCCGCACCGCTGCTCACCCGCATCCCCGTCGGCCCGCCCGCCTGACGTCGCAGGCGGCAGGATGGGGGCATGAGCGAGGACGAGTACGGCGACTACCGGGTCGAGCGCGACTCGATGGGCGAGGTCCGGGTGCCGGCCGCGGCGAAGTGGCGAGCCCAGACCCAGCGCGCTGTCGAGAACTTCCCGATCAGCGGGCTGCGGGTCGACCGCGAGCTGATCGGTGCGCTGGCCAGCATCAAAGGCGCCTCCGCCGTGGTGCGCTCCGAGCTCGGGCTCCTCGATGCCGCAAAGGCCGGGGCAGTGCACGACGCAGCGGTCGCCGTCGCGCGGGGCGACCACGACGAGCAGTTTCCGGTCGACGTGTTCCAGACCGGGAGTGGCACCAGCACGAACATGAACATGAACGAGGTGCTCGCGACGCTGGCGAGCGAGCTGCTCGGTGGCGCGGCTGTGCATCCCAATGACGACGTCAACGACCCGCTGTCGAGCAACGACCAGTTCCCGTCAGCCATCCACATCGCCGCGGTGCGCTCGGTGCACCGCCAGCTCGCGCCCGCGCTCGAGCACTTGGCCCAGGCGCTCGAGCGCAAGCGGGACGAGTGGCGCGACGTGGTGAAGGCCGGCCGCACCCACCTGATGGACGCCACGCCGGTGACGCTCGGGCAGGAGATGGGCGGCTACGCCGCGCAGGTGCGCATCGGGCTGGAGCGACTGCGCGACGCGATGCCGCGCGTCGGCGAACTGCCGCTCGGGGGCACCGCGGTCGGCACGGGGATCAACGCCCCCGAAGGGTTCGCGCAGCGCGTCATCGCAAAGCTGGCCAGCGACATGCAGCTGCCGTTGACGGGGCGCGCGATCACTTCGAGGCGCAGGGCGCGCGCGACGCGATCGTCGAGCTGTCCGGGGTGCTGCGCACCATCGCGGTCGGGCTCTACAAGTGCGCGAACGACCTGCGCTGGATGTCGAGCGGTCCCCGAGCCGGGCTCGCCGAGATCCACCTACCTGACCTGCAGCCGGGGTCGAGCATCATGCCGGGCAAGGTCAATCCGGTCGTGCCCGAGGCGGTGTGCCAAGTCGTCGCGCAGGTCGTGGGTAACGACGCCGCGATCGCGTTCGGCGGGGCGGCCGGGAACCTCGAGCTCAACGTGATGCTGCCCGTGCTGGCCCGCAACATCCTCGAGTCCATCCGACTGCTGTCGAGCGCGAGCCGGCTGCTGGCCGACCGTTGCATCGACGGCATGACCGCTGACGTGGCCCGCACTCGCGCCATGGCCGAGTCCAGCCCCGCGATCGTCACGCCGCTCAACCACTACGTCGGGTACGACGAAGCCGCAGCGATCGCCAAGCAGGCCCTGAAAGAGGGCAAGACCATCAAGGACGTCGTCATCGAGCGGGGCCACGTCGCGTCAGGGAAGATCAGCGCCG
>JAVEEJ010000003.1 GCA_030840515.1 Frankiaceae bacterium
CCTCGTCCTCGGTGTAGGCGTCGAGCAGGAAGGCCATCAGCGGACGCCCTACTCCGGCTGCGGGCTCGATGACATAGGGCACCCACCGCTCGCCCGCCTCCTGGTCGAAGTAGGACAGGTCGGTGCCACTGTGCTTGCTGTGCGTCGAGAGGTCGAAGTCGGTGCGGTTGGCGATGCCTTCGAGCTCGCCCCACTCCGAGCCCGCGAAGCGGAAGCGGTACTCCAGGTCGACGGTGCGCTTGGAGTAGTGCGACAGCTTCTCCTTCGGATGCTCGTACTCCCGGAGGTTGTCCGGCGCGATGCCGAGGTCGACGTACCACTGCTTGCGTGTGTCGATCCAGTACTGGTGCCACTCCTCGTCGGTGCCCGGCTTGACGAAGAACTCCATCTCCATCTGCTCGAACTCGCGGGTGCGGAAGATGAAGTTGCCCGGCGTGATCTCGTTGCGGAAGCTCTTGCCCTGCTGGGCGATGCCGAACGGCGGCTTCTTGCGCGAGGACTGCAGCACGTTGGCGAAGTTGACGAAGATGCCCTGCGCCGTCTCCGGCCGCAGGTAGTGCAGACCGCTCTCGTCCTCCACTGGACCGAGGTGCGTCTTGAGCAGCCCGTTGAACATCTTTGGGTCTGTCCAGGTGCCCTTGGTCCCGCAGTTGGGGCAGGGGATGTCGGCGAGCGCCTTGCCCTTCTCCTCCTCGAGCGTGTCAGCCCGGAAGCGCTTGTGACATGACTGGCACTCGACCAGCGGGTCGACGAAGGCCTCCACGTGGCCCGAGGCCACCCAGGTCTCGCGCGGCAGGATCACCGAGGAGTCGAGCCCGACGATGTCCTCGCGGCGCTGCACCATCGCGCGCCACCACTCGCGCTTGATGTTGTCCTTGAGCTCGACACCGAGCGGGCCGTAGTCCCAGGCGGAGCGCGTGCCGCCGTAGATCTCGCCGCAGGGGAAGACGAATCCCCTGCGCTTGCAGAGGCTGACGACGGTGTCGATGCGATCGGCCACGGTGGCTCCATCCGGCTGGCGGTCGGCGGCGAGCCGCCCACGCTACCCACCCCCGGTGGCGGCATGCTCGGCGGTAGGGGACCATGGGGTACATGTCAGGCACCCCGGACGTCGGCGATCTCGCCCCCCACTTCGCCCTGCAGGGTTATTTCGAGGGCACCGAGCGCGTGTTCGCGCTGTCGGCTGGGCTCGGGCATCCCGTCGTACTCGCCTTCTACCCGGGCGATGACACCCCCACCTGCACCAAGCAGCTGTGCTCCTACTCCGACAACCTCTCGGTGCTGGCCGGCCTCGGCGCGGAGGTCTGGGGCATCAGCGCGCAGGACATGGCGTCGCACAAGGAGTTCGCCACGAAGCGCGGCATCAAGCTGCCGCTGCTGGCGGACACGGACAAGGCGGTCGCCAAGGCGTACGGCGTGAGCGGGCTGCTCGGCGTCAAGCGCGCCGTCTTCGTCATCGACGCCGATGGCGCGGTGGCCTGGAAGCACGTCGCACCGGTGGGGCTGACCTACCGCTCCATCGAGGAGATCTCGAGCATCATCAGCGCGCTGCCCACGCCGGTCACCCCGAGCAGCACGACGGGCGGCGACACCGAGATGCCACCGCCCGTCGCACGCAGCTCACGCTCCGAGGGTCACGACTCCACCCTGTAGCGGATCCGCAGCTTGCCCTCGCAGGCGACCTGCACCTGGATCGAGCCCTCGTGCGGGCCGGCGTACTCCGCCTCCGCCTCGATGCCCTTCTCCTGGTCGGTGCCCTTGATGGTGTACCCGGCGCCCTTGAGCTTGTCGGCGACGGCATCCCGCACCGAGACGATCGTGTCCGTGGTGCCAGCCGTCGTGGCGAACCAGTCCTGGGTCTTGCCCTGGCTCTGGTAGCCGTAGACGGTCTGGTCCGACGGACCTTGCAGATCGCTCGGGAACGGCTTGCTCGGCGTGCCGCTGAATTCGCTGCCGCACGCCTTGGTCGAGTTCTTCTTCGCGTTCTCCGCGTCCTTGTCGCACGACGCCAGCGACAACGCCAGCGGCAGTGCGACGAGCACAGCGAGGAACTTGGTAGTGGATCGCATGCTGCGATTCCTCTCAGGTCAGGAGCAATGTCAGGGACGACGTCACGCCGAAGCCGGTGGCGCTCGTCCGAGACAAGGCACTCGCCTGAGGGAGTCCACCCGCACGGGGCGTCCGGTCGGGGCCCGCGCCACGAGCGGTGCACAGACAGAGGTGATGACCGGCACGCGGCGGAGCGCTTGCGCGGTCAGTGAGGCCGCGGCGACGACGGCCAGTGCGACCGCGAGCTGGATCCCGATCGCCGCGAGTCCACCGTGCTCCAGCGGCCCAGCCTCGAGGCGAGCGCGCGCCACAGACTCCAGTCCCGCTGCCGCGACCAGCTGACCGAGCGCCAGTCCAGCAACGGCCGCCGCGCGGCTTCGCCGCAGCAGTCGGTCGGCGAGGAGCCCGGCAGCGACCGCACCGACGAGGACCAAGGCGATCCCGAGACCTCGCGCGGGGTCCAGCACGGCCGCGCGCACCTCGGCCGACTCGTGGATCCCGGGGATCGCGCCCAGCTCGTCGAGCAGGTGGCCCAGCCCGGCGCCTGCTGCGCTGGCACAGGCCAGCCACCGCGCCCGGACCGTGATCACGGCGCGGAGCCTAGTCCTGCCCAGATGCGGGAGCAGACCGAACGAGAACCTCGTAGGCGCTGGGTTCCGGGAGCGCTTCTGCCAGCAACGGCCAGGCCTGGACCTTCACCTCATAGCCGGACATGCCGCGCCGATAGCTGCCGACATCGCGCCACTCGGT
>JAVEEJ010000014.1 GCA_030840515.1 Frankiaceae bacterium
AGTCGAACCTGATCCTCGGGATGGGCGAGACGCGCTCCGAGGTATCGGAGGCGCTGCGCGACCTGGTCGCCGCGGGGTGCGAGCTGGTCACGATCACCCAGTACCTGCGTCCGTCGAAGAAGCACCACCCCGTGGAGCGGTGGGTCAAGCCGGAGGAGTTCGTCGAGCTCGAGGCGGAGGCTCTGGCCGCCGGCTTCGTCGGGGTGATGAGCGGGCCGCTGGTGCGCTCCTCCTACCGGGCGGGCCGGCTCTACCAGCAGGCCCTCGACTCGCGCGGGCTGTCCACCGCGACTGCGTGAACTGGTCGTCGGCGCTGCAGAGCGGCGAACTCCCGCGATCTTGATGCACCGGGTGAGCGCTTGAGCGTGGGCTTGCATCAAGATCGGCACGGCGCCGCGGCTTGGAGTCAGACGGCGGTGCTGCTGAGGTCCTTGTCTTCCATCTCCCAGGCGTGGTCCATGGTGTGGAACGCGCTGTGGCGGATGAGGAACGGCAGGTTCCACGACTTCATCCGCTTGCCCTCACCGGCGTTGTAGCTGCGCATGGTGGCGACGTACGCGTCCCTGTAGTCAGCCAGCGCCCCAGGTGCCAGCGCACCCTCCTCAGGGATCCGCAGGCCGAGCCGCTTCGCGAAGTCCTCGCTCTCAGTCCGGACGGTGTGGCGGATGATGCGGTCGCGGTCGCGCCCACCGCCGCGTGGGCCTTTGCGCATCTCGGCGGACACCCGCGCGGCCACCGAGTCGAAGCACCGCCAGCACCCGCGCAACAGCTTGATCTTGCGCTCGAGCTCAGCCTCCGGCATGGGTTCCTGCTCGAGCCCACACGGCGAGAAGGAGATGGCCCAGAAGTCGGTCGAGCCCGTGCCCACCCGGTCCTCGACGACCTTGAGGGGTCCGGCGGCGTCCAGCTCCTTGGCCAGCCGGGCCGCGGCCGCCACGGGCCGGTAGCGCTGCCGGTAGGACTCGAGCAGCTCGAGCGCGAGCTCAGGGGTCTTCGCGCCGCGGCACCAACCAGGCCAGTCGAGCGCGAACGCCACCGCCCGCTTGCCCTTGGGGCCGCGCTCGACGACGGTCCGCACCGGCATGCGCGGATGCTACGCGCGCGACCCGTGAAGTTTCCGCGAGTGTCACCGGCGCGAAACACGGTGCGCCCACGATGGGACCTGAGCCGAGGAGGTCAGCCGTGAACCCACTTCCCTTCCTGCCCGTCGTGTTCGTCGGCGCTGGGACCGCACTGAAGGAGCTGGCGATGGTCGCGTCGCCGCAGGGCTTCCAGGGCCGCGCGCGCCGCAACGCCTGGCTGGCGATGGCCGACGACGACGTCCGGGCCCAGGACCGTGAGGAGGCGGCACGAGCCATGCGGCTCGCGCTCGCGAGGCCGATGTTGGGCCGCGCCGCAGGCGCCTGAGGCGGCCGCCCGTATTCTTCCGCCTCGTGGCGAACCCCAAGGCGCAGAGCAAGCAGGCACTGAAGGCCCAGGCCAAGGCGACGGCCGGTGAGCGCAAGGCTCAGCGGAAGGAGAAGCGCGGCCAGATCGGGCAGGTCTTCAAGCTGGCCCGCTCCAGCGACCCCAAGCTGGTCTGGATCCTCGCGGGCGTCTTCCTGCTCACGCTGGTGGTTGTCGGCACCTTGCTGGTGTGGCTCTTCCAGCTCGTCTTCGGCGTGATCCTGGCCTTGATCCTGGCGGTCGTGGTGACCGGCGCTGTCTTCAGCCGGCGGGCCCAACGGGCGGTGTTCGCGCAGGTCGAGGGTCAGCCAGGCGCACCGCTCGGCGTGCTGCAGGGACTCCCCCGGGGCTGGATCAGCAGTGACACCCCGGTGGCCATGACGCGCGACATGGACTTCGTGCACCGGGTGCTCGGCCGACCCGGGGTCGTGCTCATCGGCGAGGGCAACCCCAAGCGCGTCACGCAGCTGCTGCTCACGGAGAAGAAGCGGGTGCAGCGCGTCGCGGCCGAGGTCCCCGTCTACGAGCTGGTCGTCGGCGACGAGGCCGGGCAGGTACCGCTGCGCAAGCTGCGCTCCCACATGGTGAAGCTGCCGCGCAACCTCAAGCCCGCGGGCGTGACCGCGCTCGACAAGCGGATGCGGGCGCTCGGCACGGCCGGCGCGATGCCGATCCCCAAGGGGCCGATCCCCAAGTCGGCCCGGGCGGTCAAGCGCGGTCGCTGACCCGCTGCTGTGTTAGCCGGCGCCGGGCTAGCCGCTCCAACCTGCGCAGCACCTCGACGTTGCGCAGCTTGATCAGCAGGTCCGCGCCCGGGTTGTGCAGCCTGGCGGCGACCCCACGCACCGGCCGCTCCTCGATGCTCACCCGGGTGACCGCGCCTTCATCCTCGGTGATGATCGTCACCGCCGCGGTGCCGACCGGCCAGGCGCGTGCCTCCAGGTCGAGCTGGCGGCCCTCGTCGAGGCCGGTCACCTCGGTCTCGTCGTCGAAGGTCACCGGTCCCCGCCCGATCCGGTAGTGCAGCCGCGTCCCGGGTGCCGGGAAGCCCTCGTCCACCGCCCGGATCGTCGAGGTGCCGACCACCCAGTCGCCGTAGGAGAAGCCGTCCCGCAGCACCTCCCACACCGCAGCGGCGGGCACAGCCATCTCACGTGTCGTGGTCGCCATGCTCCGGCCCCTTCCCCGCCTCGCCCCGGCTCACGCGGACGATCGCGGTCCCGGCGATCCGGTCGTGCAGCGGGCGCCCGCTCGCTCCCCCGATGGCGGCCGGGACCACGAGCAACAGGAGCACCGTCCGCACCGCGACGCGGAGCGGCCAGGGACTTCCAGGCCCCCACGGGATGATCTTGGTCCCAGCGACGCGCATGCCGAGGGTGGTGCCGATCATGGTGACGAGTACGACGTTCATCACGGCCAGCACCAGGAGGGGCCAGAGGGCCACCCGGCCGTGGACGAAGAGCGCGGAGATCAGCAGGCTGACGGCCCAGTCGACGACCAGTCCCACGGCGCGCCGGAGCTGGCTGGCGTGGGGCGCGCCAGGGTCGTCGTACTCGCTCTCCACGGGGTCAAAGTAGGGCAGGGCCGCGTGCGTAACGCTGCAGCGTGCGCCGTGTAACACCCCGGAAACACTTGGGACACCTCGGAGCAACCTCTTCTGCTTAGGTTCCCCTTGACGGCCGGGACGAGCCGGCCCTCCAGGGAGGCGATCCGTGTTCACCAGCTCCGACGAGCTCCTCAGCTATGTGAAGAAGAACGATGTCGAGATCATCGACGTGCGCTTCTGCGACCTGCCGGGTGTGATGCAGCACTTCACCGTGCCGAGCGGGTCGTTCGACGCCAACACCTTCGCTGACGGCCTCGCCTTCGACGGGTCGTCCATCCGGGGCTTCCAGGAGATCCACGAGTCGGACATGCTGCTGCTGCCCGACGTGACGACGGCGCGGATCGATCCCTTCCGCAAGGCCAAGACGCTGTCGCTGAACTTCTTCATCCACGACCCGCTGACGGGTGAGCAGTACTCCCGCGACCCGCGCAACGTGGCCAAGAAGGCCGAGGCCTTCCTTCGCGGATCGGGTGTCGCGGACAGCGCGTTCTTCGGCGCGGAGGCGGAGTTCTACATCTTCGACTCGGTGCGCTTCGACACCAACCAGCACGAGAGCTATCACCACATCGACTCCGTCGCCGGCGCCTGGAACTCGGGCAAGGACGAGGAGGGCGGTAACCGCGGATACAAGCCGAAGTACAAGGGCGGCTACTTCCCGGTCGCGCCGGTGGACCACTTCTCCGACCTGCGCGATGAGATGACGCTGGCGCTGCAGGCGGCGGGCTTCGTCGTCGAGCGCGCGCACCACGAGGTGGGCACTGCGGGTCAGGCGGAGATCAACTACCGCTTCGGCACGCTGCTCGAGAGCGCCGACAACCTGATGCTGTTCAAGTACATCATCAAGAACGTCGGGTGGAACGCCGGCAAGTCGGTGACCTTCATGCCGAAGCCGCTGTTCGGTGACAACGGCTCGGGCATGCACACCCACCAGTCACTCTGGAAGGACGGCGCACCGCTGTTCTACGACGAGCTCGGGTACGCCGGGCTGTCGGACACTGCGCGCTACTACATCGGCGGTCTGCTCAAGCACGCGCCGTCGCTGCTGGCCTTCACCAACCCGACCGTGAACTCCTACCACCGGCTCGTCCCCGGTTATGAGGCTCCGGTCAACCTGGTCTACAGCCAGCGGAACCGCTCGGCGTGCATCCGCATCCCGATCACCGGGTCCAACCCGAAGGCGAAGCGGCTCGAGTTCCGCTGCCCTGACCCGTCGTCGAACCCCTACCTGGCGTTCTCCGCGATGCTGATGGCCGGCCTCGACGGGATCAAGAACAAGATCGAGCCGGCCGCTCCGGTCGACAAGGACCTCTACGAGCTGCCGCCGGACGAGATGGCCAACGTGCCGCAGGTGCCGGGGTCGTTGGACAAGGTTATCGACGCGCTCGAGGCCGACCACGACTTCCTGCTCGAGGGAGGCGTGTTCACCTCGGACCTCATCGAGACCTGGATCACGTACAAGCGGGAGAACGAGATCGACCAGCTCCGCCTGCGGCCGCACCCGTACGAGTTCAACCTCTACTACGACATCTAAGGCGACTTAGGGCCTGGTTTCGAGCACTGCCGCCCCTCCCTGCTTGCTCAGGGTCAGGGGCGGTTGTGCGTTGTGTGGACTTGTCTGGCGCGACAACGCACGCGTGAACGGCCGTCCACTCAATTCATCCGGGTGAAGTTCCGGCTGCTCGTCGCAACTCCGCCCGCGGTCGTGACGACGATGCGGCCGGTCTTCGCCGTGGGGGGCACGAGTACGACGAGCGTCGTCCATGCCCTGGTGACGACCTTCGCCGCCACTCCGCCGATCGTGACACGTGTGGCTGCGGTGAGAGCGCTCCCCTTGATCGTCACTTTGGTGCC
>JAVEEJ010000147.1 GCA_030840515.1 Frankiaceae bacterium
CGATCTCGTCAACGCCGACGGTCAGGCGGTCGTCTGGGCGTCGAAGCTGCTCGGCCAGCCGGTCCCCGAGCGCGTGGCCGGCGTGGACCTGTTCGAGCGCCTCCTCGGGGAGGCCGAGGAGCGTGGCTTGCGCGTCTACCTGCTCGGTGCGACCACGGAGGTCCTCTTCCAGACCCTTATCGAGGTGCAGCGCCGCCACCCGCAGCTGCAGATCGCTGGTGCGCGTGACGGCTACTGGGATTCCGACGAGGAGGCGGGGGTCGTGTCCACGATCGCCGGCTCGCACGCGGATCTGCTGTTCGTGGCCATGCCCTCGCCCAAGAAGGAGCGGTTCCTCGCCCGGCACGGCAGCGCGCTCGGTGTGCCGTTCCTCATGGGTGTGGGCGGATCGTTCGACGTCCTGGCCGGCCAGACGAAGCGCGCGCCGCGCTGGATGCGCCGGTGCGGCATGGAGTGGTTCTACCGCCTCCTGCAGGAGCCGTTCCGCATGGTCCGGCGCTACGCGGTGGGGAACACGCGCTTCATCCTGCTGACCCTGTCCGCCAGGCGGCACACGCGGCGCACGCGGGCTGCTGCGACGGCCGCCGCCGAGCCGGCGCTGGAGTCGGCGGCCTGAGGTGTCCGACCAGGTCACGGTCGTCGGGCTCGGCTACATCGGGCTTCCCACAGCGGCAGCGCTGGCCTCACGCGGTGTCAACGTGCTCGGCGTCGACGTGGACCAGCGCATCGTCGACCTCATCAACAAGGGCGAGGCCCCCTTCGTCGAGCCGGATCTCGCTGTCGCCGTGTCGGGTGCGGTCGCGATGGGACGGCTGCGGGCGAGTACGACGCACGAGTCCTCCAGCGCCTTCGTGCTCGCCGTTCCCACGCCGATGCGCGACGGGAAGCCCGACCTGTCCTACGTCGACGCGGCGGCGGATGCGATCGCTCCGCATCTGCAGAGCGGGGCGCTCGTCGTACTCGAGTCCACCTCCCCTCCCGGCACCACGCGCGCGCTGAGCGCCCGCCTCGCGCTCCACCGGCCCGACCTGCGCTTCCCGCACGATCACCCCGACGATGCGGACGTCGCGGTGGCGCACTGCCCGGAGCGGGTGCTGCCCGGCCGGATCATGATCGAGATCGTGAGCAACGACCGGGTCATCGGCGGCGTGAGCGACCGGTGCGCCGAGCGGGCCCGCGAGCTCTACGAGGTGTTCACCCAGGGCGAGGTGCACCTCACGGACGCCACGACCGCGGAGACCACCAAGCTCGTGGAGAACGCCTACCGGGACGTGAACATCGCCTTTGCGAACGAGCTCTCCTTGGTCAGCGACCACCTCGAGATCGACGTGCACGAGGTGATCGGGCTGGCGAACCGGCATCCGCGGGTGAACATCCTCAACCCCGGCCCCGGTGTGGGCGGGCACTGCATCGCCGTCGACCCGTGGTTCCTGGTCGCCGCGGCTCCGGAGCAGACGCCGCTCATCCGGGCGGCCCGGCAGGTGAACGACCGCAAGCCGCACTACGTGGTGGAGGAGGTCGTCTCGCGCGCCGAGCGCTTCAAGGAGCCGGTCATCGCGGTACTCGGGCTGGCGTTCAAGGCCAACGTGGACGACCTGCGTGAGAGCCCGGCGCTGGCGATCGCCGAAGAGCTGGGCCGCCGTGGGGTGGGCCGGCTGCTGGTGGTCGAGCCGCACGTGGACTCGCTCGCCTCACCCGCACTGCAGGCTGCCGACGCCAAGCTCGTGGACGTGACGACCGCGATCGCCGAAGCCGACATCGTCGTGCTGCTCGTGGACCACGAGTCCTTCCGGCGGGTGCGTCGCACCAGCCTGCGCGGCAAGGTCGTCTTCGACACGCGGGGCCTGTGGCGCTGACCCGTCAGGGCACGAAGTCCGGCAGCCGCGGCCCGATGCCCAGCAGCTGGCTGATCGCCGCGACCGACCTGGCCGCCGCCGCGCCGTCTCCGTAGGGGTTCGTCGCCTTCGCCATCACGTCGTACGCCGCGGCGTCCGTCAGCAGGGCCAAGGTCTCGCTGACGATGCGGTCCTCGTCGGTGCCGATGACCTTGACCGTGCCGGCCTCGACCCCCTCCGGCCGCTCGGTCGTGTCCCGCATCACCAGCACCGGCTTCCCGAGCGCAGGGGCCTCCTCCTGCAGCCCTCCGCTGTCCGTCAGGACCAGGGTGCTGCGCGCGAGCAGGCGAGCGAACGGGCGGTAGCTCAGGGGCTCGCACACCTCGACGTTCGCCAGGCCGTGCAGCTCCGGCAGCAGGGTCTCGCGGACCACAGGGTTGCGGTGGGCGGGGAGCACCACCTTGAGAGAGGGCTGGGCGGCGGCGATCCGGGCGACGGCGCGTCCGATCGACGCCATGCCCTGTCCCCAGGACTCGCGTCGGTGGGCGGTGACGAGCAGGACCTTCTCCTCACCCGACGGTGGCTCCTCCCCAGCGAGCACCCAGTGCAGGGCGTCGATGACCGTGTTGCCGGTGACAGCGATGTCGCCGGCAGCGATGCCCTCCGCCACGAGGTTGCCCCGCGTGTGTGGTGTGGGTGCCAGGTGCAGCGTGGACAGGGCCGTGGTGAGCCGCCGGTTCACCTCCTCCGGATAGGGCGAGTAGCGGTCGTGGGTGCGCAGCCCGGCCTCGACGTGGACCACGGGGATCCGGTTGTAGAAGGCCGCCAGTGCCGCGGCGAATGTCGTCGTGGTGTCCCCCTGCACCACCACCGCGTCCGGGCGTTCGGCCTCGAGCAAGGGGCTGAGCCCGAGGACCGCCCTCGTGGTCAGGTCGGCAAGGCTCTGGCCAGGGGTCATCAGGTCGAGGTCGTGGTCGGGCTCGATCCCGAAGACCTCGTTGACCTCATCGAGCATGGAGCGATGCTGGGCGGTGACCACGACCCGCGGCTCGAGGCCTGGCGCGTCCCGCAGCGCGAGGACCAGCGGGGCGAGCTTCACCGCCTCGGGGCGGGTGCCGTAGACGACCATCACCCGCGGCATCGGGCCATCATGCCGCCCCCGCCGGGTGGGCGAGGCCATATCGCTATGGCGAAAAGGTGAGGTGTGAAGGCAGGAGCCCGGGGCTATGACCTGCTTTGCGGAGAAGTGGGACGCACGCCGGGCCTGCCCCCTACCCCCCCCCAGGGTGGCGGGCCCGGCGTTCTGCTTGTCCGGGGGGCGCGCGGGCGGGTCAGAGTCGCCGGGCGCTCGAATCACCCGATCAGCCGAGTGTGAACCCGGTCAAGACGGCGCAAGTTCACCTCATGCGCGTGAGGCTCTTCGACCGGCTCCCCCGACCTGCCACGGCGGAGGCGGAGACCGCTGCGGCCGGTTGGACACTTCCCGCCACCCGCACCTGTCGCGGAGTGCAGCTGGTCCACGTCGGGCAGGTCTGCACGTGCATCAACGACACCTGCCCCGACCCGTCGGGGCCTCACGTCGTCTCGTTCCGGTGCATCGTCATGAGCAACCCGTGCCCCACCTGCGGTGCGCAAGCGTGGGGGCACGACACCGGTCGCTGAACCCGGCCGAGCCCTCGGCCATGCTTGCCCCGTGGAGCCCACGGAACCGTCGCAGTCGACCCCCGAGCTGCACCCTGATCTTGGACAGCTGGCGTGGCTGGTCGGCACCTGGCGGGGGGCCGGAGTCGGGGACTACCCGACCATCGAGTCGTTCCAGTTCGGCCAGGAGCTGGTGATCTCCCACATCGGGAAGCCCTGGCTCTCGCACGTCTCGCGCAGCTGGGCCCTCGATCCTTCGACCGGCGAGCCGACCCGGCCGCTGGCGGTCGAGACCGGTTTCTGGCGGATGGTCCCGGACTCGCTCGACGCCGAGCTGTTGCTCGCCCACCCCACCGGCTACGTCGAGATCTGGACCGGCCACGTCTTCGAGAAGTCCATCGAGCTCATCACCGACCTCGTCGGACGGACCGCCACCGCCAAGGAGATGACCGCCGGCAAGCGGATGTACGGCATCGTCGAGGGCGTCGACCTGGGCTGGGTCTATGAGATGTCGGCCATGGGCCAGGCGCTGCAGCCGCACCTCTCGGCCCGGCTCAAGCGCGACGGAGATGCCGGCTAGCTGATGCCGCCTAGCTGTTGAGGTGCCCGCCCTGGCGAGGTCCCGTCTTGACGGCCAGCAAGTTGGCCTGGACGTAAGGGATCAGGAGCCGCTCGTGCTCCGGGCTCGGGAAGAACGAACGGACCTGGCTGACCTGCAGGCGTGCGGTGAGGTCCGGGATCGTCTGCCGGACGCTGAGGTCCGTGAGGTAGCGGAAGCTGTTCTCGTTGTAGAAGGCGACGTGGCTCGGGTCCTGCCAGGCGCCGCGCCCATCCGTGCTCGGCGTCGTCGTGAGCAGCATCCCGCCGTGGACGAGGACGCGGTAGCACTCGTTCAGGAAGGCAGCGCGGTCAGGGACCCGCTGCAAGATGTCGTAGGCCTCGATCACCCCGACGCTGTCGTCGGCTGCCTCGAGGCGAGGCAGAAGGGGGTCGATCAGCATCGTCTCGACGCCGGCCTGCGCGGACATCAGGGTGGCGCCCACGCTGGTCGGGGTGGTGAGCGAGAGGGCCCGCAGCCCGCGGCGGAAAGTCCAGGCCAGGCAGAGCGGCTCGATCGCGTCGAAGT
>JAVEEJ010000063.1 GCA_030840515.1 Frankiaceae bacterium
ACGTGGCGGTTCATCGGCTACATGACCGTGTTCATCGCGGCCTGGCTGGTGTGGAACCTCATCACGCCGAGCGGCTGGCAGTTCGACCCACGCAGCAAGAACTTCACCTTGCTGACGATGATCCTGAGCCTGCAGGCGTCGTACGCCGCGCCGCTCATCCTGCTCGCGCAGAATCGCCAGGCCGACCGCGACCGCGCTCAGTACGAAGGCGACCGCGCCACGTCGGTGCGGCAGGTGGCCGACACGGAGTACCTCACCCGGGAGGTGGCCGCGCTGCGGATCGCGATTGGCGAGGTCGCGACGCGTGACTTCCTCCGCGGCGAACTGGCGCGCCTGGCCGACGAGCTCCGCTCGGAGTCAGCGGGCGAGCCGGACCGGGCCTGACCCGGCGGCCCGCCCCGAGCCACCAACGACAGCCCACTCACTGACGACTGCCCCGCTCAGCGGGGCAAGGCGCGCACGAGTGACTTGCCCCGCCCAGTGGGGCAGTCGTCACTCCCTGGCCTAGGCCCCCGACCGGCCACTGATCACCCGCGGGCCCACACCTACGATGAACGCATGTCCTCCACGATGGTCGAGCAGGTCCAGGCTGCGTTGGCGACCGTCGACGACCCTGAGATCCGCAAGCCGATCACCGAGCTCGGCATGGTCAAGTCCGTCGAGGTGGACGACGCGGGCCTCGCGCAGATCGCGATCTACCTCACCGTGGCCGGCTGCCCGATGCGGGACAAGCTCACCACCGACGTGACCGCGGCGGTCAGCGCGGTGGACGGCGTCACCGACGTCGCGGTCACGCTCGACGTCATGAGCGAGGAGCAGCGCAAGGGACTGCAGACGATGCTGCGCGGCGACCGGCCCGAGCGCGAGATCCCCTTCGCTCAGCCGGGGTCGATGACGCGCGTGTACGCCGTCGCGTCGGGCAAGGGCGGGGTCGGCAAGTCCAGCGTCACGGTCAACCTCGCCGCCGCGATGGCCGCCAACGGGCTCAAGGTCGGGGTCGTCGACGCGGACATCTACGGCCACTCGATCCCGCGCATGCTCGGCACCGAGGACCGGCCGACCCAGGTCGAGCAGATGATCATGCCGCCGCAGGCGCACGGCGTGAAGGTCATCTCGATCGGCAGGTTCACTCAGGGAAACGTGCCTGTCGTCTGGCGCGGGCCGATGCTCCACCGCGCTCTGCAGCAGTTCCTCGCCGACGTCTACTGGGGCGATCTGGACGTGTTGCTGCTGGACCTCCCCCCGGGCACCGGAGACATCGCCATCTCGGTCGCGCAGCTCATCCCGAGCGCGGAGATCCTCGTCGTGACCACACCCCAGCTCGCTGCGGCTGAAGTCGCCGAGCGGGCCGGCTCGATCGCCCTGCAGACCCACCAGCAGATCGTGGGTGTGGTGGAGAACATGGCCGGACTGCCCTGCCCGCACTGCGGCGAGACGCTCGACGTCTTCGGTGCAGGTGGTGGTGCCGCCGTGGCCGAGGGACTCTCGCGGTCGACCGGCACCGACGTCGCCGTACTCGGATCCATCCCCATCGACGTCCGGCTGAGAGAGGGCGGCGACAACGGGATCCCCCTGGTCCTCGCCGACCCCGACGCCCCCGCAGCGAAGGAGCTGCGTGCGATCGCCGAGCGGCTCAGCTCACGCGCCCGCGGGCTGGCCGGCCGCCAGCTCGGGCTCGCCACCGTTCGTCACAGCTGACTCAGGTCGCGTCCGGGTCCCAAGGCGGAGGACCCGAGGCCTGGACCCGCGAGGGCCGAGCCGCGTCGTCCTCGCCGAGCATGTGCTCACGGATCATGCGGCGCGGGTCCAACGAGCGGATGTCCAGAGCGCGGAAGTCATCGACCTCGGGGCCGAGCTCCGCGCGCAGCTCGTCCTTGGCGTCCTGCGCGATCCCACGCAGATGGCGCAGCACCCGCCCGACCTCCTGAGCGGCGCGGGGCAAACGGTCGGGGCCGAGTACGACGACTGCCACCAGCCCGATGACGGCCGCCTCACCCGCACCGAGGTTGAACACCGCGCCAGCATCGCACGCGGGCGGTGGGGCGGCAGCCGCTAAGCGGTGCCCGACCCCAGCGTCACGGTCTTCGTGAGCTGGCGACCCCCGCGCTTGACCAACAGCTTGATCTGCTCCCCGATCCTGTGCCGGCGCAGTTCGAGGATCAGCGTCGTGGCGCTGTCGATACGGGTCGCGTTGAGGCGCACGATCACATCCCCGTCGCGAAGCCCTGCCTGCGCTGCCGGACCACCGGGCGAGATCGGCTGGCAGACCGCGGCCTGGTCGCAGCCGACCAGCGCCCCGTCCACCGTCGAGTCGCGCACGAGGAGCACACCGAGGATCGGGCGGGTCGCCTTGCCCGTTCGGATGATCTGCTCTCCGGCCTTCTTCACCGTGTTGATCGGGATCGCGAAGCCCACCCCGATGCTGCCGCTCTGGCCGCCGAGGCCGCTGCCGAGCGAGGCGATCGCAGAGTTCACTCCGATCACCCGGCCCGCGCTGTCGACCAGGGGGCCACCGGAGTTGCCCGGGTTGATCGCCGCGTCGGTCTGCACCGCGTCGAGCGCAGCACCAGGGTCGCCCGAGGCGTCACCCGTGTCGACCGCCCGGTGCACCGCGCTGACGATCCCGCTGGTGACCGTGCCCGCCAGGCCGAGTGGCGAGCCGATCGCGATGACCGGGTCACCGACCGCGATCTGCTCGGAGTCGCCGAGCGGAAGCGCCTTCGCGCCGTGAAGGTCGGCCACCTTCAGCACCGCGATGTCCAGCGTCTCCGCGCGGCCGACGATGCGCCCTGGCTCGGTTGTGCCGTCAGAGAAGGCGACCGTGATGGTGCCGCCACCGCTCGCAGCCGACGCGATGACGTGGTTGTTGGTGATGAGGTAGCCCTCACCGTTGACAACCCAGCCCGAGCCGGTGCCGGACCCCTGCGAGCTGACCACCTTGATCGACACGACGCTGGGCAGCACCTTGCCCGCGATGGAGGCGATGGATCCGGGTGCCCGCTCGATCACGGTCCCGTTGCTCGTCCCCAGCGATGCTGAGGAGTTCGTGGGCTTGGAGTCCCCATGGAGGCGGGCGCCGACGAAGCCTCCGAGGATCGCGGCGAGCAGAGCGCTGACGGCCGCGACCCCGGCGACGACGCCGAGCCCTACCTGGCGCTCCGGCCGGCGCGGGGGCGCACCAGTCGCGGTCTCCCAGCCGCCCCAGGGCGAAGGAGTGGTGCCGAGCAGGGCGGTGTCCGTGGTCGGAGCTCCGGGAAGGGTCGTCTCGGCCGGGGCGGCAGCGGAGTAGGGCTGACCGCCGTAGGACGGCAGCTGGGCAGGCGAGCTCCAGGGGTCCTCACCCTGGGACCACCAGGTCCTCGGCTGCTCGTCGGGGCCGCGCTCAGTCATTCGTCTCCTACGTGCGGGGGTTCAGCAAGCGCTCAGTCGAACGGATTGAGCCATGAAAGCAGGCGCGACAAACCATGCCCGATGCGCGCCCAGAATCCACGATGCGGTGCCTTCTCGTGAGGGAGCTCGCTGACCACGTCGCGTACGGACTCCGCCGACGCGTCGGCCACGACGGTCCATACCCGGCCGCGGGCGGACCAGACCACGCGGGCGGGCAGGGTCGAGCCGTCCCACCAGACGTCTGCACCGTCGACCGTGTCCCGCCGCCATCCCGCGACAGCACCCTCATCCAGGCGCCCCCGCTGCTCGAAGACGGAGACCGTGGACAGACCGTCGGAGTAGCCGAGGTGCACCACGCTCCCGTCGTCGTGCATCCGCACGTCGTAGAGCACCAGCTGCCCGGGCAGCACCCTCGGCACGATCCACCCGGCAGCGGTGAGGCCGGCGACCTCGCCGAGCCCGAGCCGGCGCTCACCGACCTCAGCGACCAGGGACCGGCTTGCGGTCATGAGCTGCACCGAGGACGTCGCCCGCAGGTCGACGAAGGCACTGGTGCGCACCACGTTCCCGTCGTTCCCGTAGACCTCGCGGCGGGTGACGAGCCACGTCGCCGGATCGAGCCAGAAGCGCGCCGCGGCGTGTCCGTCCTGCCGTAGCGCGACGACACACGGGTAAGCACCCGAGCTGTCGAGCTGCAGGTCGTAGGTCTGCTGCAGCAGCCGCAGCGCTGCCCCGTCGAGCCCGGAGACCGCGAGATCGGCCACCCCGGGCAGCGCGGCGTCGGATGCGTACACCGACGTGCGGCCGCCCGAGCTGCTCGCCACCGCCACCACCGAGCCCTGCCCGGCCATGTGGCGGACCTTCAGCACGACGGAGTGAGATCCAGCCGGCGAGTACGACGACACGTACTGCGTGCCCACATAGCTGAGGGCATGCGCGGCGGTGGCCGCCCGCTCCAACGCCGCCACCGCCCGCGGATCGCTCGTGCCTGCAAGGGCTGGATGGGCGAGGAGCGAGAGCCCGCCGAACCCGGTCACGCCCACGATCGCGACCGCCCGTCCCGCCCTGCGGCGGGTGCCCGCGGCGAGGATCACGGTGTCGAGCCGCCGACGAGTGAGGCGGGGTCCACCAGTGGAACGGTGCCCGACACGGAGGCGTGCTCCACGGTGAACTGGTCGACCTGCGGGCGCACGGTGGTCCCGCCCTGGTCGGCACCGCCGACGGCGAAGGCGGCGGAGAGCGCCACGGCGACAACGGCGCTGGCGCCAACAGCCGCGCGCCGCAGCCGATGCCCGCCGAGCGGGCGCGGGCTCCGCCTCGGGCGACGACGACCTCCCAGGGTGTCGGGCCGGCGGGCAGCAGCGCTCGGCCGCGTGGCCATACCGCCGCCGGTGGGGGCCGGGAGGCCGTGCAGCTTGGCGAGCAGCGTCGCGGGAGGCTCCGGCTGACCCAGGCCGGACAGCCGCGACTTCACCTGGCGCTCGGCCTCGACAACCCCTCGGCATTCGGCGCAGTGGGTGAGGTGGGCCAGGACGCGGTCACGGTCTGCGTGGCTGAGCTCGCCGTCGATGAAGGCGGACAGGCGGGGACCGAGATGGGCGCTCACGGCGTCTCCCCCGACTCGGCGGCCCGCGGCGCGCGGTGACCGAGCGCGTCACGCAGCTGGTTGCGGCCCCGGTGGATCCGGCTGCGGACTGTCCCGAGCTTGACCCCGAGCGTGGCCGCGATCTCCTCGTAGGACAGCCCCTCGATGTCACACAGGACGACGGCGGCCCGGAAGTCCGGAGGCAGCGCCTGCAACGCCGCGTGCACATCAGGGTCGAAGTGAGTGTCGTCGTACACGTCCGATGGCCCGCGCTCGCGTGAGGCGAGTCGGTCGTTGGCGTCCTCCGCGAGCGGGTCGAAGCGGATCCGCTGCTTGCGCCTGACCTGGTCGAGGAACAGGTTGGTCGTGATGCGGTGGAGCCAGCCCTCGAAGGTGCCGGGCACGTAGTTGGCCAGGGAGCGGAAGACCCGGACGAAGACGTCCTGGGTGAGGTCCTCCGCGTCGTGGGGGTTGCCTGTGAGGCGGTAGGCGAGCCGGTAGACGCGGGCGCTGTGCAGCTGCACGACCTCATCCCAGGAGGGCGCGGCCCAGCCAGGAGCCGTGGTTGACTCGTCGCTCACCAGGCCTCCCTCGCGAGACGTGATGACACCAGCGG
>JAVEEJ010000068.1 GCA_030840515.1 Frankiaceae bacterium
ACCGGGGACGAGTACGACGGGCGCACGGCGCGTCGTTCGCCAAGCTGCTCGGCACCACGCACCCGGGCCGCTTCCAACCCAAGGACACCAACCTCTCGCGCTGGGCCTTGCTGACCTGCTGGGCCACGCACCGCGACGCGACACGTTGGGCGACCTCCCCCGTCGCGCGCCGCTGGCACGACGCGGCCAGTGAGACCTGCGTCCTCGAGCTCAAGCCGCTGTCGAGCCGCGGCCGCTGGTCACGACGTGAACCGTTCGGCCGTCCGGCGCGGAACGACATCGGCGAGCAAGTCGCCGTTCTGACCCGCGCCAGGTTGCGACCGCGCACCGCCGCGACGTTCTGGCGCGCGATCCCCTCGGTCGCCTCGGAGCTTGCGACTCAGAGCGGGCTGCGGCTGTCGCTCGGGATCGGCGAGGCCCCGGTCGGCTGGCAAGGCACCTTCAGCGTCTGGGAGTCCGCCGCCGCCATGCGCCAGTTCGCCTACTCGTCTCCTGAGCACCTGCAAGCGATCGAGCACACCACGACGGTGGGCTGGTACGCCGAGGAGCTGTTCGCGCGCTTCGCCGTACTCGCATCCTCCGGCACCGTCGACGGAATCGACCCCCTCTCGTGACAGCCAGGCTCGAACTGGTCGGCGCCCCTGGCTTCGAGCCCTGGGTCGACGCGGCGGTGGACATCTACTTGACGGCGCTCGACCGTCCGCCCGAGATCGCGCCCTCACGTCGAGCCTCGACCCGCGAGCACCTTTCGGAGCCGGGCTTCCGGGCGGTGCTCGTCTGGGAGGACGAAGCGCTGGTCGGCTTCGGATACGGGTACGACGACCTTCCCGGCCAGTGGTGGCACGACATCGTGCTGGCCGCCCTGACGCCGGAGCTCGCCAAGCGCTGGATGGCGCGCGCGTTCCAGGTGACCGAGGTGCACGTTCTGCCGGGCTACCAGCGCCGAGGTCTGGGCCGCCGGATCGTCTCCTCGCTGCTCGACGGCGTCAGCCGACCCACAGCGGTGCTCTCGGCCTTCGACCAACCGACGCCGGCGCGCGAGCTGTACCGCTCCATGGGCTTCGTCGACGTCATCACCGGACTGCGCTTCCCGGGCAACGTGGAGATCTACACGGTGATGGCCGCGGACCTACCCCTCGGACAGCAGCGGCGCTGACGTCGCGCGGCTGCGGCCACGGAACTCGGCCACCAGCTCGCCATCGGCGGTGCGCACCGTCACGTCGTACACGCCGTTACGGCCATAGCGAGCGCGCTCCTCTGCCCGCGCGACCAGCTGGGCCCCCAGCCGTGCCGGGGCCACGAAGACGACGTCGGCGCCGAACGCCACCGTGACCACGCCGTACGTGTTGCAGGCGAAGGCGAATGCGGTGTCCGCCAAGGTGAACACGTAGCCGCCGTGCGCGATGGCGTGCCCGTTCACCATCACCTCCGTGATGGTGAAGCTCGCGGTGGCCCGACCCGGGGCGACGTCGCTGATCCTGATGCCCAGCGCCTGCGACGCGCGGTCACGCGCCCACATCGCGTCCGCGCAGCGCCGGGCCAGCGTGTCGTCGTCCATGACCCGCAGCCTAGGGTCGCGGCCGTGCGGGACGTGGTGGTGATCGGTGCAGGGCACAACGCCCTCGTCGCCGCGTGCTACCTGGCCCGCGAAGGGCTCGACGTCGAGGTGGTCGAGCGCGACACCGTGCTCGGCGGAGCCTGCAGCACCGTCGAGCGCTGGCCCGGCCACCGCGTCGACCGCGGCTCCTCCCTGCACGTGATGGTGCGCTTCACCGGCATCGTCGAAGACCTGGGCCTGGACGTGAAGTACCTCGACCTCGACCCCTGGGCCGCCATCCCCTACGACGACGGCCGCTGCATCACGCTGTCCCGTGACCTCGACGCGACGTGTGCCTCGATCGAGGCGGTCGCCGGGTCGCAGGACGCAGCCGGCTACCGCCGGTTCGTCGACGAGTGGGGACCGAAGAGCACCCGCGTGATGCAGGCGTTCTCCTCCCCTCCGACCGCGCGGCACCTCGGCCGGGCGCTGTGGCGGGTGGGTGGCGGCCGGCCGAGCGGGGCGACCGCACGCGACTTCCTGCAGCCCGCCGATGCCGTCCTCGACGGCCACCTCGCAGACGAGCACCTCAAGGCAGCCCTGTCGTGGCTCGGCGCACAGAGCGGGCCGCCGATGCACGAGCCCGGCACCGCGCCGTTCCTCGGCTTCTGGGCGCTGATGCACTCCCGCTCCCCGGGTCGACCGATCGGTGGAAGCGGTGAGCTCTCCGAGTCACTGGGCCGCCGCTTCCGCGAGCTGGGCGGCACCATCCGACTCGGCGACGCGGCCACCTCCATCGAAGCCAGCGGGGGCAGGGCGAGCGCCGTCAAGATTGCGTCCGGCGAGGTCATCGCGACCCGCGCGGTCCTGTCCGGCACCCATGCCGTCGTCACGGCGCGCCTGCTCGGCGACGAGGTCGCCGCCGCGCAGGTGAGGGTGGGCAACGGCGTCGGAGTCCCGGTGCGCATCGCGTCCAGCGCACCGCTGGCGCTGCCACCCGCCGCGATGCAGCTGCTCGTGCGCGACCGCTCCCAGCTCGGCCGCGCGTACGGCGACTACCTGGCCAAGGAGATCCCGAAGGACCCGCCGCTGCTCGTCATGCCGCACACCGCCTTCGACCCCTCGCTCGCCCCGGCC
>JAVEEJ010000102.1 GCA_030840515.1 Frankiaceae bacterium
GCCGAGGTGGAGCCGCATTCGCGAGATGGACGCGCCGGGTGCCTACGTGCACCGAATCGCGGTCAACCTGGCGACCTCGTCGTTCCGGCGGCGGGCCGCGGAGCGCCGGCTCGCGGCCCGCGCTGCCAGCAGCGATGAGCACCGCGACCCGGACGGGGCGATCTCCGTCGCGGTACGTCAGGCGCTCGCGGCAATCCGACCGCAGCAGCGCCGGGTTCTCGTTCTGCGCTACTTCCTCGGCTACTCCGTGGAGGAGACCGCCGACCTGCTCGGCATGCCCGCCGGGACGGTCAAGACCCATACCCAGCGCGGGTTGAGTGCGCTGCGAGCCCACTTCGACGAGCCCGTTACCACCGGCGACCTGGAGGCCGACCGTGCCTGACCTCAGCGAGCTCTTCGCGCTCGTCTCCCAGCCGAACGGTGAACCGGACCTCGGCGCCATCGAACGGCGGGCACGAGTACGACGACAGCGGCAGGTAGCGGCGGTCGTGGGTGCGGCCGCCGCGGCGGTGCTCGTCGTCGCGATCCCGCTTGCCGCCAGTCAACCCAACTCGCTCGATCGGATCACTCCCGCGCCAGGGGACAGCGCCCCGGCGACGACAAGCCCCAGCTCGCCGCCCGCGCCGGTCGGCACACGCGCCCCCGCGGGCGGCGGCCAGCCCACCGCGGGTCCCCAAGCCAGCGCTCCGGCCACGGCGGGGCCGACGGCGGCGGCAGAACCGACCAGTTCCGCCGCGCCGCCACCAACCGCGAGCCCGTTCGGAGGCGGTGGCGACTACCCGGTGCAGGAGACGTGCAGCGTCTCCACCATGACGCTGGCACCCGGACAGAGCGCCACCTGCCGCTTCACGGCGGCCGCGGCAGGTGGGTGGAAGGTCACCTTCCACAACGGCGCTGGTTACGTGAACCGAGTGAGCACGTCCGTCACCGTTCTGCACAACGGCGTCGCGCGCACCTACGGGACCGACAAGCCGTGTGGGACTGCGCTCATCCACGCAGGCGACCGGGTGACCCTGACCATCAAGCAGACTGACGTCGGCTACCTCGACACCGGCCTCGACGCGGGTCGCGGCTACAGCTGCTGATCGGCAGATCACAAGCCGGCAACGGTCGAGCAGGCGAGGAATTGGTTCGACCCCGGCGCACCTTGTGCGAGAGGCTGATCCCCACCGGACTCATACCGGGGACATCCGAACGCATGAGGAGGCGCCGCCAGCATGGCCGAGGACGCGGGGATCCCGCCGGACGTGCTCCGTCGGGGGCTGCGGGTGCTCGCCCTGGCGATCCGGGAGCAGCCCCGGATCTTCGCGATCGCGCTGGCCGGCAGCTCGGTCTTCGGTCTCATGACGGTGGCCAGCGCCTACGTCCTCGGCGCGGTGACGGACAAGGTCGTGCTGCCGGCGTTCAAGGCCGGGCACACGACGACCGGCGCCCTCGTCGGGGGAGCGACCGCCATCGTCGGCGTCGCCCTGCTGAAGGCCGCCGGCATCACCGTGCGGCGAACCTTCGCCGGCACGATGCAGTTCCGGCTCCAGGCTGACTACCGCCGTCGGGTGACCCGTCAGTACCTCCGCTTGCCGCTCTCGTGGCACCAGCAGCACCCCACCGGTGAGCTGCTGTCCAACGCCAACTCCGACGTCGAGGCGACCTGGTGGCCGATCGCCCCGCTGCCGTTCGCGTGCGGTGTGCTGGTCATGCTCGCTGCGACCGGGGTCCTGCTGCTGCTCACCGACGTGCCACTGGCCCTCGTCGGCTTCGTCGTCTTCCCAGCCATCGCAGCCCTCAACTTCGTCTACAACAAGAAGGTCGCCCCGCTCGTCACCCAGGCGCAGGAGCTGCGCGGGCAGATGTCGGCGGTCGCGCACGAGAGCTTCGACGGCGCGCTCGTCGTCAAGACCCTCGGGCGGGAGGCACACGAGACGACGCGGTTCGGCACCAAGGCCGGGCTGCTCCGCGACGAGATGGTGCGCGTCGGCCGCGTGCACGGCTTCTTCGACAGCGCGATGGAGGCGATCCCGCAGCTCGGGACCCTGATGGTGCTGCTCGTGGGCAGCGCCCGGGTCTCCTCCGGCGCGCTGCAGCCGGGAGAGGTCGTCCGCGTCGCTTACCTGTTCACCCTGCTGGCGTTCCCGGTCCGCGCCGTCGGATGGGTGCTCGGCGACCTTCCGCGCGCGGTCGTCGGCTACGAGCGGGTGAGCCGCGTGCTCGCCGCCAGGGGCGCGCTGCCCTTCGGTGAAGAGTCACTGCCACATCGGGCCGCACCGAGCCAGCTGCAGGTGGACCAGGTGCGGTTCGGGTACGGCGAGGTGGATGTGCTGCACGACGTCAGCTTCGCCGTCCGACCGGGCCGCACCGTCGCCATCGTCGGCCCCACCGGCGCGGGCAAGTCCACTGTTGCCTCGCTGCTGGTGCGACTGGTCGACCCTGACGACGGGTCAGTCAGCGTCGACGGCGTCGATGTCCGTGACCTCGCCCAGGGCCGGCTGTCCTCGGCCGCCGCGCTCGTGCCGCAGCACACCTTCTTGTTCGACGACACCGTGCGCGGCAACATCGCGCTCGGTCTGGACGTGCCCGACGAGCAGGTCTGGGAGTCGCTGCGGCTCGCGCAGGCCGAGGGGTTCGTCGCCGCGTTGCCCGAGGGCCTGGACACCGCGATCGGCGAGCGGGGCGTGAGCCTGTCCGGCGGACAGCGGCAGCGGCTCGCACTGGCCCGGGCGCTCGTCCGTCACCCCCGGCTGCTCGTCCTGGACGACGCCACCTCCAGCGTGGACCCCACCGTCGAAGCGGCGATCCTCGCGGGTCTGCGGGACGCCGACCTACCGTCGACCGTCGTCGTCGTCGCCTATCGCCGAGCCACCATCGAGCTCGCCGACGAGGTCATCTTCATCTCCGACGGGCGGGTGCGGGCGCAGGGACCGCACAGCGAGCTGATCGACAGCGAGCCGGCCTACAAGCGGCTCGTCACCGCATACGAGAGCGCCCGCGCTGCCCGCGAGGCAGACGAGGCCGAGGACAGCGCGGGGGTGAGCAGATGACTGCCACGCTCCCCATCGAGGACGAGGTCTCGCCGGAGCTTGCGCGCGAGTCAGCGATCCGGGTCGTTCGCCGCGGGCTCGCCCTGACCCCCGAGTTCAAGAAGGGCATCGGCCTCACGCTGACCTTCGCCGTACTCGCCACCGTCGGGCGCATCGTCGTGCCGCTGGCCGTTCAGCAGACCATCGACCACGGGCTTGCGGCCGACAACCCCAACCTGGTGGCGCTGCGCTGGGGTGTCGCCGGCTGTGCCCTGGTCGTGATCCTCGCCGCGTGGTCGGCGTACGCGATGAACGTCAGGCTCTACCGCGCCAGTGAGGGCTCGCTGGCGACCCTGCGGGTGCGCGCGTTCCGGCACGTCCATGACCTGTCGATGCTCCACCAGCAGTCGGAGCGGCGCGGGTCGCTCGTGTCGCGAGTCACCAGCGACGTCGACGAGATCAGCCAGTTCCTCCAGTGGGGCGGGATCCTGCTGGTCGTGAGTGCGCTTCAGATCGTGCTCGCCACGGCGCTGATGCTCGTCTACTCCTGGCAGCTGACCGCGCTGACCTACCTGTGCTTCCTGCCGATGGTGTTCCTCATGTCGGCGTTCCAGAAGCGGCTCGACAAGCTCTACGGCGTGGTGCGGGTCCGCGTCGGCGAGATGCTCGGCGCAGTGGCCGAGTCCGTCGTGGGTGCCCCGGTCATCCGCGCCTACGGGATCGAGCAGCGCACCGCCAAGCACATCGACAAGGCCATCGACGCCCACCGCACCGTTGCCACGAAGGCCAACGCCGTCGGTGCCCTCATGTTCTCCACCAGCGAGGTCATCGCGGGCATCGGGCTCGCGGTCATCGTCACGGCGGGCGTGCTGCTCGGTGTCGACGGGCACATCAGTGCGGGCCGGCTCATCGCCTTCCTCTTCCTCGTCACGCTGTTCGTCAGCCCGCTTCAGGTCGTGGCCGAGGTGCTGGGCGAGGCCCAGACCGCGATCGCCGGCTGGCGGCGTGTGCTCGACATCATCGACACCAAGCCAGACGTGGAGGACCCGGTCGCCGCACGTGAGCTCCCGGACGGCGCGCTCTCGGTGCGCTTCGAGCACGTCCGCTTCGCCTACCCCGGTGGCCCCGACGTGCTGCACGACATCGACCTGGAGATCGCCCCGCGCACCCGGGTGGCGATCGTCGGCGAGACCGGCTCCGGCAAGACCACCTTCGCCAAGCTGCTCACGCGGCTGATGGACCCGACGAGCGGCCGGGTCTCCCTGTCGGGTGTGCCGTTGGACGAGGTGGCTTTCGCCTCGCTTCGCCGGCGCGTGGTCATGGTGCCGCAGGACGGCTTCCTGTTCGACGCGACCGTGGCCGACAACGTCATGTACGGCGCCGATGGGCTCAGCGCCGCGGACGTCGAGGCCGCGTTCGCCGAGCTCGGGCTGGCCGACTGGCTGGCCGCACTCCCGCTCGGTGTCCAGACCCCGGTGGGGGAGCGGGGCGAGGGCCTGTCGGTGGGCGAGCGCCAGCTCGTGGCGGTGGCGCGCGCGTACGTCGCGGACCCGCACCTGCTCGTGCTCGACGAGGCCACCTCGGCGGTCGACCCGGCCACCGAGGTGCGGTTGCAGCGCGCGCTCGATGGGCTCACGCGGGGCCGCACCTCCGTCGCGA
>JAVEEJ010000153.1 GCA_030840515.1 Frankiaceae bacterium
CTGCGGCCCTTGGTGGACAAGGCCTACGACGCGGTCAGCGACGGCGGGGGCCCGACCCGGCTGGACTACAAGAGCTCGCTCGGGCCGGATGCTCCCGTCGAGCCCGACCGCGACCTGCTGGCGGCCGCGCTTCAGAACGAGATGAGCCGGCAGCGCCAGGCGGAGCTCGAGCGCGGTGTCTCCCTGGTGGGGCCCCACCGCGACGACCTGGTGCTGAGCCTCGGCGAGCTGCCGGCGAAGGGCTACGCCAGCCACGGCGAGTCGTGGTCCTACGCGCTGGCGCTGCGCCTGGCGGGCTATGACCTGCTGCGCGCCGACGGTGGTGAGCCGGTGCTCGTGCTGGACGACGTCTTCGCCGAGCTCGACGTCAGGCGGCGTGACCGGCTCGCCGAGCTCGTCGCACCCGCCGAGCAGGTCCTGGTCACCGCGGCGGTCGCCGAGGACGTGCCGGAGCGGCTCGCCGGTGCCCGGGTCGATGTCATGGGAGGTGAGCTGCGCCGTGTCCGATGACGAGCCCCCCGCGTCTACGGCAGACGCCTCCGCTGCCCCCGGGCAGGACCTGGCCAAGTCCCTGCTGTCGCGGGCCAAGGCGGAGGCCCGCCGGCGCGGGACCGCGCGCCGCGGGCGCCCCGGGGCCCCGACGGATCCGGGCAGCCGCAGTGCCGGCCCCTACTCAGGTCCGCGGCCCGACGACCGCGACCCGCAGCCGATCGGGGGCGAGCTGGAGCGGCTGATGGGCGAGCAGGGCTGGCAGCGCAACGTTCAGGTGGCGAGCATCGAGGCCAGCTGGCCCCAGCTCGTGGGTGAGCAATTGGCTGCGCACTGCAAGCCCGAGCGCTTCGTCGACGGCGAGCTCGTGGTCGTCGCCGAGTCCACGGCGTGGGCGACCCAGGTCAGGCTGCTCGGTCCGCGGCTGATCGGGGCGGTTAACAGCAGCCTCGGGGAGGGCCTGGTGACCAAGCTCGTCGTCCACGGTCCGACCAGCCCGTCCTGGCGCCGCGGACCGCTCCGGGTCAGTGACGGCAGGGGTCCCCGGGACACCTACGGCTAGGCCGGTCCGGTGCCTGAGCCGGCCGATCCGGCGCCGGCAGCCGTGGGCCACGCAGGCCTTGTCCGGCCGGTATCCCGCGTGGGGGGTGTCTATCCCCAGGGTGTTCGCGCGCCACGGTCGTCCACAAGGGGCCAGGATCCCCCTTCCTGTCGGCTCCTGGCACTAGACTCAGGGCAGTCCCACCCGCCTTCGCGGCCTGAGCCGTTCGCTGACGCACGACCGCTTCACCCGACCACCACCCGCACCTGACATCTCCGGGAGCCCACCACCGTGTCCTATGACGCCAGCTCGATCACCGTCCTCGAGGGTCTCGAGGCGGTCCGCAAGCGCCCGGGCATGTACATCGGGTCGACCGGGGAGCGCGGCCTGCACCACCTGGTCCAGGAGATCGTGGACAACTCGGTCGACGAGGCACTCGCCGGTCACTGCGACGCCATCCACGTGACCCTGCTGCCTGACGGCGGCGTGCGGGTGGTCGACAACGGGCGCGGGATCCCGGTCGACCGGCACAAGGTCGAGAAGCGACCGGCCGTCGAGGTGGTCCTGACCACGCTGCACGCCGGCGGGAAGTTCGACGGCAAGAGCTACGCCGTCTCCGGCGGGCTTCACGGGGTCGGCGCCGCAGTGGTCAACGCGCTGTCGTCCCGGCTCGACATCGAGATCCACCGGGACGGCTTCGTCTGGACCCAGAGCTACACCGACGGCGGAAAGCCAGTGGCCCCCCTGAAGAAGGGCGAGCCGACCAAGAGGACGGGTACGTCGACCACCTTCTGGGCCGATCCCACGATCTTCGAGGAGACCCGCTACTCCTTCGAGACCATCTCGCGCCGGATGCAGGAGATGGCGTTCCTCAACGCCGGGCTCTCCATCACGCTGCGGGACGAGCGCGACGAGGTCCCTAACGAGGTGGTCTTCCTCTACAAGGACGGCCTGCGCGACTTCGTCAAGCACCTCAACACGACCAAGCAGGCGGCGCACGAGTCGATCGTGCACTTCACGAGCGACGCCGACGGGCAGGCCCTCGAGGTCGCGATGCAGTGGAACAACTCCTACTCCGAGTCGGTCTACACGTTCGCTAACACCATCAACACGCACGAAGGCGGCACCCACGAGGAGGGCTTCCGCGCTGCGCTGACGACGGTGGTCAACAAGTTCGCGCGCGACCAGAAGATCCTCAAGGAGAAGGACGACAACCTCACCGGTGACGACATCCGGGAGGGCCTCACCGCGATCATCTCGGTGAAGATCGCCAACCCCCAGTTCGAGGGGCAGACCAAGACCAAGCTCGGCAACACCGAGACGAAGTCGTTCGTGCAGAAGGCCTGCAACGACTGGATCGGCAACTGGTTCGACCGCAACCCGCGTGAAGGCCGGGTCATCCTGTCGAAGGCGGCGTCCGCCGCGCAGGCGCGCATGGCGGCCCGCAAGGCGCGCGACCTCGCTCGCGGTCGCAAGGGCCTGCTCGAGTCGGGCGGGCTTCCCGGCAAGCTCGCCGACTGCCAGTCCAACAACCCCTATGAGTGCGAGATCTACGTCGTCGAGGGCGACAGCGCCGGGGGCAGTGCCAAGGGTGGCCGCAACCCGATGTTCCAGGCGATCCTTCCGATTCGCGGCAAGATCATCAACGTCGAGAAGGCGCGCATCGACCGGGTGCTCAAGAACACCGAGGTGCAGGCGCTGATCCAGGCCCTCGGCACCGGCATCCACGACGACTTCGACATCGAGAAGCTGCGCTATCACAAGATCGTGCTCATGGCCGACGCCGACGTCGACGGCCAGCACATCACCACCCTGCTGCTGACGCTGCTCTTCCGCTTCATGAAGCCACTGATCGAGGCCGGCCACGTCTATCTCGCGCAGCCGCCGCTCTACAAGCTCAAGTGGAACCGTCCGCACGAGCCGGAGTACGCCTACTCCGACCGGGAGCGCGATGCGTTGATGGCGGCCGGCACGGAGGCCGGCAAGAAGATCGGCAAGGACGAGTCGATCCAGCGCTACAAGGGTCTCGGCGAGATGAACGCCAACGAGCTCTGGGACACGACTATGGATCCCGCCCACCGCATCCTGCGTCAGGTGACGCTCGACGACGCAGCCACCGCCGACGAGATGTTCAGCGTCCTGATGGGCGAGGACGTCGAGTCCCGGCGCGACTTCATCGTCCGCAACGCCCGCGAGGTCCGGTTCCTCGACTTCTAGCTGTGCCCGCCATCGATCAGCGCCGCCCACTGCTCGACGTACACGCTCTAGGAAAGGCACCTTGTGACTGACGTGACGCTCCCCCCGCCGCACGAGGGGGACCGCATCGAGCCGGTCGACATCCAGATCGAGATGCAGCGCAGCTTCCTCGACTACGCGATGAGCGTGATCGTGTCGCGCGCGCTGCCGGATGTGCGCGACGG
>JAVEEJ010000166.1 GCA_030840515.1 Frankiaceae bacterium
AGGAAGACGGTGCCGTTCTCGCCCTCGATGTAGACCTGCGAGAGGTCCCCGCGGCCGAGGCCCTGCGCAGCGCGCTCGCCGAGGGACAGCAGCGCGGCGCTCATCGCGGCGACGCGGTCCTCGTCCATGGACGCCGGGAGGGCCGACGCCATGGGAAGCCCGTCGAAGGACACGACGGCAGCGGCCTCCACCTCAGGCGCCTGCCGAAGCAGGTCGGTGAGAGCGGAGTCCAGCTGGGAGGAGCGGGACGTGGTCGACATGCGCCACCTGCTTCGTGGTGAGACGGGCACCGTGGGGGCCTTCCCGCGGCTTCACTAACCCCTTCGGCCAGGAGGGGCGCAGGCTTGAACCGGCGGACGAGCCGGACAGCGGACGACGGAGGGGACGAGTACGACGTTCAGTGGCGGGCCGCGAGCGCCCTCTCCCCCGCGATGCGCATGTCCTCCACCGGGGCTCCGGCACCCGTCATCAGCTCGACCTGGAGCGCTGCCTGCTGGACGAGCAGCTCGAGCCCGCCGACTACGGGGCCACGCCAGCGGGCCGCCAGCGGGGTCGGCCACGGGTCGTAGACGACGTCCACGAGCAGGCCCTCACCCCCAGCGAGCTGGTCGGTAGCCCCTGCCGGGGTGGTCGCGACCACCAGCGGGGCGGTCTGCACGGTGCTGTCGGCCTCGGCCCAGTCCACCCAGGCCAGCTCGACCCCGACCTCGGCGGCCACGGCGCCCAGCTCGTCACGCCGCCCGGAGGAGCGGCCGACGACGGTGAGACTCCGGGTGACGACGGAGAGCGCCGCCACCGCTGACCGGGCCGTGGCGCCGGCCCCGATGATCACCGCGTGCTCGACGGTGTCGATTCCGGCCTCATCCAGCAGGGTCGCCAGGCCGGGGACGTCGGTGTTCTCCCCCACCCATCCGCCCGGGCGGCGCACCACGGTGTTGGCCGCCCCCACGGCCCGCGCAAGCGGCGCCACCTCGTCGAGCAGCGGAAGGACCGCGGACTTGAGTGGCATCGTCAGTGAGAGTCCGGCCCAGCTCTCGTCCAGGCTCGACAGCAGACCCGGGAGCGCCGCCTCGTCGCACTCGATCGCTTCATAGCGCCAGTCGAGCTCGAGCGCGGCGTAGGCAGCCCGGTGCAGGACGGGTGAGAGCGAGTGCGAGATGGGCGAGCCGAGCACCGCCGCCTGTCTCACGTCAGTAGACGCCGTTGAGCTGGGCTTGTTGCTTGAGCTGCAAGAACTCCTGGTAGGAGGAGGTGAACGCGGCCTTGCCGCTCTTGTCCACGGTGATGAAGTAGACCCAGTCACCCGCGGCGGGAGCGAGCGCCGCCTCCAGCGCGATCTGGCCGGGCGAGTCGATCGGCGTCGGTGGCAGCCCGGTGTGCCGGTAGGTGTTGTACGGCGACTCGATCCGAGTCTGGGCCGTCGTCAGGTGCCCGGAGCGCTGCTTGAGCACGTAGTTCACGGTCGAGTCGAGCTGCAGTGGCATGCCCTTGGCCAGCCGGTTGTAGATGACCCGGGCGACCTTGGGGAAGTCGTCGCGCAGCTTGGCCTCCTTCTCCAGGAGGGACGCCACAGCCACCACCTGCTCGGGTGTGCGGCCCAGCGCGCGCGCACCCTCTTCGAGCCCGACGTCGTCGGCGGCACGCAGGAAGCGGGTGACCATCGTGGTCAGCACCTGCACGGCCGTCGTACCCGGCTCGACGTCGTAGGTTGCAGGGAACAGGTAGCCCTCGAGGTGACCGGCGGCGTACTCCGGCAGGCCAAGGGCGGCGGGGTCGGCGGCCGCGGCCTTGAGCTCGGTGAGCTTCACCTCGGTGTCACGGGCCACCCGCTCCAGGATCGCCGACAGCGACATCCCCTCAGGGATCGTGACCCTTCCGCGTAGCCGCGAGGCCGGATCAAGCAGCAGAGCGAGCGCGTCGGACGCCTTCATGCCGCGCTTGAGCTCGTAGTAGCCCGGCTGGACGGACGTCGAGCGCGGTTCTGCCTTCGCGGCCTCGCGGAAGGCGCCCACGCTCTTCACCACCCCAGCCGCGACCAGACGCGCCCCGATGTCCGCGGCGGTGTCCCCCTGCTCGATGTGGACGGTCACCTTCCCGCTGCCCGGTCCCGCGTAGTCGGCGCTGCTCCCGGTGAGGCGGTGGGCGACGAAGACGGCTCCCGCCACCAGCAGCACCGTGAGTGCGACCAGCGCGGCCAACGCCGGCAGCCCACCTCTGCGCCGGGGTCGCGGCGCTCCGGGAGGCTCGGCGATCTGGTCGAGCAGGGTCACGTGTCCACCTCCACCAGCAGTCCGAGCCGTCCGCTGCCCCGCTCCGCGTCCAGCGCTGACTGCAGGATCTCCACGGCAGCGGCCTGGTCGATCACCGTACGCCGCCGCCGGCCGGGCACCCGCGCGACGGAGCGCTGCGCGCTGACTGTGGTGAACCGCTCGTCGTAGAGCCGGACCGGGACCGGCGTCACCCGACGGGCCAGCTCGGCCGCGTAGGAGCGGGCTGCAGCGGCGGCCGCGCCATCGCGACCGGTGAGCGAGGTCGGCAGGCCCACCACAACCTCCACCGCACCACGGTCCGCCACCAGCGCGGCGAGCTCGTCCAGGTCGGCGCCGTCCTGACGACGCGCCAGGGTGGCCACCGGCGTGGCAAGCACTGCCTTGGAATCGCTCGAGGCCACGCCGACGCGCACGGTGCCGACGTCGACGCCGATCCGCACGCCTTCTCGCACGGTCGAGGTCACCCGATCTGCGCCACCCGCGCGGACACCGCGCGAAGCGCGTCGTCGACGGCGTCCGCGCGCGTGCCGCCACCCTGAGCCACGTCGTCCTTGCCGCCGCCGCCGCCACCGAGCACTCGGGCTGCCTCACGCACCAGCTCGCCGGCCTTCAGCCCGTGCCCCTGAGCCGCGGCGCTGCAGGCCACGACGATGAGCGGACGTTCGTCGGTGACCGCGGCCACCGCCACAACGCTTGGCCGGTCCGCCCCCAGCCGGAGGCGCACGTCGGCCGCCAGGCGCCGCAGGTCCTCGGCCGTCGTCCCCGCGGCAACCGTCGTCGTCACCACGGCCACGCCGTTGACATCTGCGGCGCCCGCAGCAAGCTCGGCGCCGGCTTCGAGCACCGCCCCTGCGCGCAGCTTGGCGAGCTCCTTCTCGGCATCGCGCAGCCGGCCGATCGCGAGGCCGACGCGTTCGGCGAGCTCCTCGCGTGGAGCTTTCACCAGATCCGCCAGCTGGCTGACCAGCACGCTCTCGCGCGCGAGGAACTGATACGCGTCAGCGCCGACGAGGGCCTCGACCCGCCGCACCCCCGCGCCGATCGAGGACTCGTGCAGCAGCTTGACGACCCCGAGCTGCCCGGACCGCGCAGCGTGCGTGCCGCCGCACAGCTCGCGGGCGTACTCCCCCACCTCCACGACGCGGACCGCCTCGCCGTACTTCTCCCCGAAGAGCGCGAGCGCCCCCAGTCGGCGGGCCTCGTCCTGAGTGGTCACGAAGGCGCGTACCTCGAGGTCGTCGAGCAGCACGGCGTTGACCTCTGCCTCCACGTCGGCCAGAACGCTCCCCGGTACGCCGCCGGCAGCGTGGAAGTCGAAGCGGAAACGACCAGGTCCGTTCTCGGATCCCGCCTGCGTCGCGGTGTCCCCGAGCGCGCGGCGGATCGCGGTGTGGACCAGGTGCGTGGCGGTGTGGGCCCGGCTGATCGCCCGACGCCGTTCGACGTCGACGATCGCCTCGGCCTGTTGGCCGGCGACCGCTTCGCCGCTGCGTACCACCGCGCGGTGCACCACGATGTCCGCGATCGGGCGCTGGGTGTCGGTCACCTCGAGCAGTGCGCCGTTGGCCAGTCGCAGCACGCCGTGGTCGGCGAGCTGCCCGCCGGATTCGGCGTAGAAGGGGGTGCGGTCCAGCACGACCTCGACCTCGGCGCCCTCCGGGGCGGCCGTCGCAGCGACGCCGTCGAGGAGCAGGCCGCGGACGGTGGCGGCCGTCACCACCTCGCTGTAGCCCGTGAAGGTCGTCGTACCCGCGTCCAGCATCGCCCGGTAGGCCGAAAGGTCGCTGCGGCCGGACTTGCGCTCCTTGGCGTCCTGCTTCGCGCGATCGCGCTGCTCCTGCATGAGCCGGCGGAAGCCGTCTTCGTCGACCTCGAGACCCTGCTCGCGCGCCATCTCGATGGTCAGGTCGATCGGGAAGCCGTAGGTGTCGTGCAGCTGGAAGGCCTTGTCCCCGCCCAAGGTGCGGCCGCCACTGGACCGGACCTCTCCCGCCGCGGTGTCGAATAGCGTCGTGCCGGTGCGAAGCGTCGCGAGGAAGCTCTCCTCCTCGTTGACCGCCACGGTCTCGATGCGGGCCCGGGAGGTGAACAGCTCCTCGTAGGACGGGCCCATCGCGGCCACGCTGGCATCGACCAACGAGCTCATGGTCGGGTCATGCGCACCGAGCAGCCGCATGGTGCGCACGACGCGGCGCATGATGCGGCGCAGCACGTAGCCACGGCCCTCGTTGCCCGGCACGACGCCGTCGGCGATGAGCATCACGGCCGTGCGCGCGTGGTCCGCGACGACGCGCAGCCCGACGTCGGAGTCGTGGTCAGCGCCGTAGCGCTTGCCCGTGAGCTCGGCAGCGCGGGTCAGGATCTTGCGGGTGGTGTCGATCTCATAGAGGTTGTCGACCCCTTGCAGCAGGGTCGCCGTGCGCTCGATCCCAAGCCCGGTGTCGATGTTCTTCGCCGGGAGGTCACCGATGATCGGGAAGTCATCCTTGGTGCCGCCGGCTCCGCGCTCGTACTGCATGAAGACGAGGTTCCAGACCTCGAGGTAGCGCTCCTCGTCGGCGATCGGACCGCCGTCACGGCCGTGCTCGGGTCCGCGGTCGTAGAAGATCTCGCTGCACGGCCCGCACGGCCCGGGCACACCCATCGACCAGTAGTTGTCCGCCATGCCGCGCCGCTGGATCCGGTCGGCGGGCACACCGACGACGCGCTGCCACAGGTCGGCGGCTTCATCGTCGTCGTGGTAGACGGTGACCCAGAGCCGCTGCGGGTCGAAGCCGTAGCCGCCGTTGTGCTGCTCGGTCGTGAGCAGCTCCCAGGCCAGCGGGATCGCGGTCTCCTTGAAGTAGTCGCCGAAGGAGAAGTTGCCCGCCATCTGGAAGAAGGTGGCGTGGCGTGTGGTCTTGCCGACCTCCTCGATGTCCGGGGTCCGCACGCACTTCTGGATGCTCACCGCGCGATTCCAGGGAGCCACCTCGTCGCCGCGGAAGTAGGGCTTGAAGGGCTGCATGCCGGCGACCACGAAGAGCAGCTCGGGGTCGTCAGCGGTCAGCGGTGCCGACCGCACCGGTGTGTGGCCGCGGTCGGTGAAGAACTGGGTCCAGCGCCGACCGATCTCGGCGGACTCCATCAGTCCTCCACCCCGTCGAGGCCGCCACCGTCGAGACCGAGTGCACTGCGCAGCTCGGCCTCGCGCTCGGCGGCGTGCATCGACACCGACGAGCCGAAGTCAGCCAGTGCGCCCTGGGCCCGGCCGCCTGCGCCCGCGACGCCTTCGGCCATGCCCGACGGCGTGAAGCGGTGCAGTGCCTGCGACGCCTTGCGAACGACGAGTACGCCGGCAGCCGCGCCGAGCGCGACCCAGAAGAGCCGCCGCATCAGGCCCTCTTCTTCGTGCTGCTCCGAGCCGACCGAGCGGCCTTCTTCTCGGCCTTGAGCTCGGACTTGACGCGCTTCTCGATGTCCGCGTGCTGACGATCTGAGAGCGCCCGCCGTACCCCGTAGGAGAACGCTGCGGCCTTCACCAACGGGCCGCCCAGCGTCGCGGCGAAGACGCTGGACAGCGCGGTCACGTTCTGCGTGAGGCCTTGCACGTTGCTGGTGATGGCGTCGACCCGCACCAGCTGGTCATTCACGTGGCTCACGCTCGTGGTGACCTCGCTCAGCAGGGGGATGGTCTGCTCCGTGATGCCGTTGACCAGGCGGCTGGCCTCGGTCAGGACGTGTCCGAGCTTGACCAGCACCAGCGCGAGGAACCCGACCAGCACCGCGAAAACCACGGCGAACACGAGACCCACGATGGCCCCGAACGAGACGGTCACTCCTGCTCCTCATTCTGTGCTGTATTCACGTCAGGTGCTGCGGTCCTGCCGAGCGTTTCACGAAGGCGCGCAAGCCGCTCCCCCATTACGCGCTCGCCGCCGTGGGTGGTCGGGCGGTAGTACGTCCGGTCGGCGACGAGGTCCGGCGCGTACTGCTGAGCCACCACACCGTCCGGGGAGTCGTGAGAATAGCGGTACCCCTTGCCGTGGCCGTGTCGCTGCGCACCGGCGTAGTGGGCGTCCCGCAGGTGTGCCGGCACCGGGCCCGCGAGACCGCGCCGGACGTCGTCGAGTGCCTCCCCGATCGCTGTGATGACGGCGTTGCTCTTGGGGGCGAGGGCGCAGTGGATGACCGCTTGGGCAAGCGCGAGCTGGCCCTCCGGCAGCCCGACGAGCTGGACCGCGTCGGCCGCCGCCACCGCCACCTGCAGCGCGGTCGGGTCAGCCATCCCGATGTCCTCACTCGCCAGGATCACGATGCGCCGGGCGATGAAGCGAGCGTCCTCGCCGGCGTCCAGCATGCGCGCCAGGTAGTGCAGGGAGGCGTCGACGTCGGAGCCCCGCATGCTCTTGATGAACGCGCTCGTGACGTCGTAGTGCTGGTCACCATCGCGGTCGTAGCGCACGGCTGCCCGGTCGACGGACTCCTCCAGCACGGCCAGGGAGATCTCCGGCTCGCCCAGGGCCACTGCCGAGTCCGCCGCCGCCTCGAGCGCCGTCAAGGCCCGCCGCGCGTCACCCTGCGCGATCCGCAGCAGGTGCTCCCACGCATCCGGCGACAGCGACGGCTTGCCGCCCAGACCGCGAGGGTCGGCGAGTGCCCGCTGCACCAGGTCGCGGATGTCGTCGTCGGTCAAGGGCTGGAGAGTCAGCAGCAGGCTGCGCGACAGCAGCGGACCCACGATGCTGAAGCTCGGGTTCTCCGTCGTGGCCGCGATGAGGGTCACCACCCGGTTCTCCACTGCGGGCAGCAACGCGTCCTGCTGGGTCTTGGAGAAGCGATGCACCTCGTCCACGAAGAGCACCGTGCGCTCGCCCTGCTCACCGAGTCTGCGCTTGGCCTCGTCGATGACGCCCCGCACGTCCTTGACTCCCGCAGTCACAGCTGACAGCTCGACGAAACGGGACTCGGTCGCGGCGGCGACGACGTAGGCGAGCGTCGTCTTGCCCGTGCCCGGCGGCCCCCACAGGATGACGCTGGTTGCCCCTTCGCCTGCGACGAGGCGGCGCAGCGGGCTGCCGGAGCCGAGCAGGTGGCGCTGACCGACGACCTCGTCGACGGTGCGCGGCCGCATCCTGACCGCCAGCGGCGCGTTGGCGCTCAGCGCCTCAGCGGCGGCAGCGCTGAACAA
>JAVEEJ010000206.1 GCA_030840515.1 Frankiaceae bacterium
ACGAGAGCGGCGGCGAAGCCCGCCACGTCTGACCACTCGGCGGCGTAGAACTCGGCGAAGGTCACGGGCGTGACCTCGACGGCCGTGTCGGCTGCGGCAACGCGATGCATCTCCCTCGGCCGCGAAACGGAGATCGTCACGCCGCAACCAGTCGCGCGAGGGCGTTCAGGTTCGCCCGAGTTGCCCGGAAGCATGCCCCGCAGGCAAACGCAGGACCGGGCGCCTGCTCAGCCGCTCCCCTCCGGGCGGCCGGGCAGGCGCCCGGTTCGTCGCGCCTTGACGCGCTGACATCACAACGCACGAAGGACGTTCGCGACACGGGTTTGCCGAAAGATGGTCCGAACGGATGAGGGCGCCCAAACCGGTCAGCCGACGTCCTCCGCCTCCACACCGGCCGTGATCACCTCGTCGAGGATGAACGTCGTGCGCGTGCCCTCCACCTCGGGCATCGCCTGCAGGCGGTCGAGTACGACGTCGCGCAGCTCCTGGATGTCCGCCGCGCGCACCAGCAGGACCACGTCGTGCTCACCCGAGACGAGCGCGACGTGTTCGACCTGCCGCAGGCTGGCCAGCCGCTCCACGAACCCTCTCCACGAGCGCTGCTTGAGGGTGACGTGGACGTAGGCGGAGATGGCGTAGCCGTAGCGCTGCGGGTCGATGCGGGCGCCGTACCCGGTGATGACGCCGCTCTTGTGGAGCCGCTCGATCCGCGCGTAGGCCCCGGCGCGGCTGATCCGCAGCCGGCTGGCGAGCTCACGGACCGAGATCCGGCCCTCCCGCCGCAGCGTCTCGAGGATGCGCAGGTCAAGAGGGTCGAGGGTCGCCGCCGACCGTCCAGCCATGTCCAGGTCTGAGGGGTCTGCGCTGGACAGTTGGCTCACCGGATGACCATCTGCGGTGCCGTGTGTCTGGTCCATGTCACCAACGGTAGACGACCGGCACCCGTTCTCGGGAGCATCTCGTCATGACGACGCGTCCCGCCCCCCTCGGGCTCGACCTCCTTCCCGGCGACCCGGTCCAGCTGCTCTCGCCGGCCGGCGAGGCTGTGGGCGAGCTGCCCGCGCCGGAGGTGCTGCTCGATCTGCACCGCCGGCTGGTCGTGGGCCGGCGCTTCGACCGTCAGGCCCAGGCCCTGGTGAAGCAGGGACGGCTCGCGGTCTACCCGTCCTCCAGCGGCCAGGAGGCGTGCCAGGTCGCGCCGGTCGCCGCCCTCCAGCCCACCGACTGGGTCTTCCCGACCTACCGCGAGTCGGTCGCCCTCGTCTCCCGCGGCATCGACCCGGTGGAGGTGCTCACCCTGCTCCGCGGCGACTGGCACTGCGGCTACAACCCACGTGAGTGGCGCACCGCGCCGCAGTGCACGCCGCTCGGCACGCAGGCACCTCACGCGGTTGGCCTGGCACACGCCGCGCGGCTCAAGGGTGATGACGTGGTGGCGTTGTGCTTCCTCGGCGACGGCTCGACGAGCGAGGGTGACGTGCACGAGGCACTGAACTTCGCCGCGGTCTATCAGGCGCCGGTCGTCTTCCTCGTGCAGAACAACGGCTGGGCGATCTCGGTCCCGCTGTCGAAGCAGACGAAGGCCCCGTCGATCGCGCACAAGGGGATCGGGTACGGCGTCCCCGGGGTTCGCGTCGACGGAAACGACGCGGCCGCGGTGTGGTCGGTGACGCAGACCGCGATCGGCTGGGCGCGGGCGGGCAACGGCCCCACGCTGATCGAGGCCCACACCTACCGGATGGACGCGCACACCAACGCCGACGACGCCACGCGCTATCGCACCGAGGAGGAGCTGACCGGCTGGCGGGACAAGGACCCGGTCGAGCGCCTTGAGCGCTACCTGCGCACAGCGGGCCTGCTCACGGACGAGATCAGCAGCGGGGTCGCAGAGGAGGCCGAAGCCCTTGCGACGGATCTGCGCACGCGGATGAACGAGGACCCCAAGGTCGATCCGCTCGAGCTCTTCGAGCACGTCTACACCAGACCCACCGCTTCGCTGCGCGCGCAGCGCGAGGCGCTTTCCGCCGAGCTGGCCGCGCACGAGGAGGACGCGCGCTGATGGCCACCATGACGATGGCGCAGGCGCTCAACACCGCACTCCGCGACGCGATGACCGAGGACCCGACTGTGCTCGTGTTCGGCGAGGACGTCGGTCCGCTCGGTGGCGTGTTCCGGATCACCGACGGCCTGACGCGTGACTTCGGGGAGGAGCGCTGCTTCGACACACCGCTCGCTGAAGCGGGGATCGTCGGAACCGCGGTGGGCATGGCGATGTACGGCTACAAGCCCGTCGTGGAGATGCAGTTCGACGCGTTCGCCTACCCGGCGTTCGAGCAGATCACCTCGCACGTCGCGAAGCTGCACAACAGGACCCGCGGCGCGCTGTCGCTGCCGATGGTGATCCGGGTCCCCTACGGCGGTGGCATCGGCGGCGTCGAGCACCACTGCGACTCCTCGGAGGCCTACTACGCGCACACCCCGGGTCTGCGCGTCGTCACGCCGGGCACCCCGGAGGACGGCTACCGGATGCTGCGCGACGCGATCGCAGATCCCGACCCCGTGGTCTTCCTCGAACCGAAGCGCCGCTACTGGTCCAAGGGCGAGGTCGACACCGCCGCCCCAGGCCCAGCCCTCGACTCCGCCGTCGTCCGGCGGCAGGGCTCGTCGGCGACGCTGATCGCCTACGGACCGATGGTCGCGCTCGCCATGGAGGCCGCCGCCGCGGCCGAGGACGAGGGCTGGGACCTCGAGGTCATCGACCTGCGCTCGCTCGCTCCTTTCGATGAGCAGACGGTGGCCGACTCGGTGCGCAAGACCGGCCGCGCTGTCGTGGTCCACGAGGCCTCGACGTTCGGCGGCTACGGCGCTGAGGTGGTCGCCCGGATCACCGAGCAGTGCTTCCACCACCTGGAGGCGCCGGTGCTGCGGGTCGGCGGGCTGGACATCCCCTACCCGCCGCCGAAGCTCGAGGAGCACCACCTGCCCTCGGTCGACCGCATCCTCGACGCCGTGGACCGGCTGCAGTGGGAGGCCACCAGTGGGTGACTTCCTGCTCCCTGACCTCGGTGAAGGACTCACCGAGGCGGAGGTCGTGCGCTGGCTGGTCGCCGTGGGAGACGTCGTGGTGGTCGACCAGCCCGTGGTCGAGGTCGAGACGGCGAAGGCGAACGTCGAGGTGCCCGTGCCCTTCGCCGGCGTTGTGACAGCACTGCACGGCGAGGTCGGCGAGGTGATCGACGTCGGCAAGCCGCTGATCTCGGTCGAGTCCGCGATGCGCGAGCCAGGGGTCGTCACGGCGGCCGACGCAACCCCCGCGGACGTGGCTGACAGCGAGGCGAGCGGCAACGTCCTCATCGGCTACGGGACCCCATCGGGTAGCTCGAAGCGACGGGGTCGTCGTACTCGCCCCGTGCTGTCAGTGTCGCCGAGTGCTGCAGCACCCTCAGGCACTGACAACTCGCGGACGGTCGCGGTGATCTCGCCGGTGGTGCGCAAGCTCGCGCGGAACAAGCAGATCGACCTCACGACGATCAGCGGCTCAGGTCCTGGCGGGCTCGTGGTGCGCAAGGACGTGGAGACGGCTGCGAGTACGACGACCTCGGGGCCTGCCGGGGCGGGGGTCGGGGCTGCCGTCGCCGGCGACCGGCGGGTCCCGCTGACCGGGGTGCGCCGGTTGATGGCCGAACGGCTCTCGCGGTCACGCCGTGAGATCCCGGAGGCCACGGTCTGGGTCGACGTCGACGCCACAGGTCTGGTGGAGGCGCGCGCGGCGATCGGCAAGGACCAGGTGTCCCTGCTGGGGCTGCTCGCGCGCTTCTGCGTGCTGGGGCTGCAGCGCTACCCGGAGCTGAACTCGCGGGTGGATGTCGAGGCCAACGAGGTGGTGATCTCCTCGCGCATCAACCTGGGCTTCGCGGCGCAGACCGACCGTGGTCTCGTCGTACCCGTAGTCCACGACGCCCAGGCGATGAACCTTCGTGAGCTGTCCGCCGCGATCGGGGCGCTGCTGGGCAAGGCGCGCGACGGGAAGCTGAGTGCGGCCGACCTCACCGGTGGGACGTTCACGGTGAACAACTACGGCGTGTTCGGCGTCGACGGCTCGGCCGCGATCATCAACCACCCGGAGGCGGCGATCATCGGGATGGGCCGCATCATCGACAGGCCGTGGGCGGTGGACGGCCAGCTCGCGCTGCGCAAGGTCTCGCAGCTGACGATCTCCTTCGACCACCGGGTGTGCGACGGCGGCGTGGCCGGCGGGTTCCTGAGGTTCGTCGCCGACTGCGTGGAGCGTCCGGCCATGCTGCTGGCCGATCGGTAAGTTGTCGCGCATGGCCGACGACAACACCAGCCCTCCCGAGGACGACGCCAAGAAGCGCTACCTCGAGGCGCTCGAGCGCAAGCGCTCCAAGGCGGCGGGGCCCGGGCAGGGCGGACCGGGATCGACCGGCGGCGGTGGCCAGACGGACACTCACGGCCACACGCAGCGCAGCTTCCGGCGTAAGTCCGGCGGGGGCGGCTGAGTCCCGTTTCCCGGTCGCGGCCTCGCCCGTGGGGCGGGCGTCGGGGCTTCGGCCGTGCGGTGCCGGGTTCGCGCGCACTGCGTGACGACTGCCCCGCCCACCGGGGCAATGCTCGTCCCGGGATCGGCCCCCACCTCGGCGGGTGACGACTGCCCCGCCCACCGGGGCAATGCTCGTCGGGAAACCGCCCTGCACCCTCGGTGCGTGACCATTGCCCCGCCCAGCGGGGCAATCGCCATTCGACCGGAGCGCAGACCTCGGTGCCGCGGGTACGACGTCGCGAGGGTCAGCCGCCGTGGCGCAGACCTCGGTGCCGGCGGGTACGACGTCGCGAGGGTCAGCCCGCGGTGGCAGGCTGACCCCCGGGCGGAAGGGGGCGCAGCGTGCCAGAGACGGTCATCTTGCTGATGACCGACGTGGTGGGCTCCACCCGGTTGTGGCGCGAGGCGCCAGCCGAGATGAACGCCGCGATGGCCCGCCACCACGCGATCATCCACGCCGCTGTGGGGCGGCACGACGGCTGGCGCCCACTCGAGCAGGGCGAAGGGGACTCCGTCTTCGCTGCCTTCCGGCGTCCGATCTCGGCACTGTCTGCAGCTCGGGAGATCCAGCGTGAGCTCGCCGCAGAGCCATGGCCCACGCCACGGCCTCTCACGGTGCGCATGGGTCTGCACGCCGGCGAGGTGATCGAGCGGGACAAGAACCTTTACGGAGACACCGTCAACCGCTGCGCACGCATCCGCTCGGCCGGCTCGGGCGGTCAGGTGCTGGTGTCGTCGGCGCTCCGCGAGCTGGCGCTTCACGACTTGCCGGACGGCGTCGAGCTCGTCGACCTCGGCCGCCACCGGCTCAAGGACCTGAGCGAGCCGGAGCAGCTCTGGCAACTCGCCGCGCCTGACTTGCCCGTCGAGTTTCCCCCGCTCCCCGGCGTGGAGGGACCGCGGCACAACCTGCCGGCGCAGGCGTCCAGCTTCATCGGCAGGGAGGCAGAGCTCGCGGACCTCCGTGAGCTGGTCAGCACGCATCGCCTCGTCACCGTCACCGGGTTCGGCGGTGTGGGAAAGACCCGGCTCGCCGTCCAGGTGGCGGCATCCCTGGCCGGGGCCATGCCGGACGGTGTCTGGCTCGTGGACCTGTCCGCAGTGAGAGAGGCCGACCGTGTTCCGGCCGAGGTGGCCGCGGTCCTGCAGATCCCGGAGAGCGCGAGCGGCGCTGCTGAGTCGGTGCTCGCTGCGCTGCGGGACAAGCAGTTGCTGCTCGTGCTCGACAACCTCGAGCAGATCCTGGACTGCGCGGGGTTCGTGACGGCCCTCCTCGGCGCAGCGCCCAAGGTGCACGTGCTGGCCACCTCGCGGGAGCCGCTGCGGATCGGTGGCGAGCACCAGCTGGCCCTCGAGCCGCTTGCCCTGCCGCCGGCAGCACCTCACAACGCCGTCGAGAAGTGGGTGGAGCGGCTTACGTCCTACTCCGCGGTACAGCTGTTCGCCGACCGCGCCACCGCGGTCCGCGCAGACTTCGCGGTGACGAGCGGCAACGCGCCAGTGGTGGCCGCCATCTGCAGTCGGCTTGACGGCCACGCACTCGCGATCGAGCTGGCCGCCGCCCGCACCAACGTCCTCACGCCCGAGCTCCTGCTGGAGCGACTGGCGAGCTCCCTGGCGCTCGAAACCAGGCAGCGCGACCGGCCCGACCGGCATCGAACGCTGCGCGCGACCATCGAGTGGTCCTATGACGCGCTGACACCCGACGAGCAGACCCTGCTCGACCGGCTCTCGGTGTTTCCTGGCACGGCGACCCTTGCGGCAGTGGAAGCCATCTGCGGACCCGCGTTGGGATCGCTGCCGTCGGTCGACGTCGTCGAGGTGCTCAGCTCCCTGGTCGACAAGAGCCTTGTGCAGACGAAGCCGCCCGTGAACGGGGAGCAGGGGCTGCGCTACTCGCTGCTCGTCAGCATCCGCGAGTTCGCCGCTGAGCGCCTCGCCACGGCGGGCCTCGTCGGGGACCTCGCGGCACGGCACGCCCGCTGGTTCGCACGGCTCGTGCCCTCGGAGTACCCGACCCTCGCGGAGTTCCAAGCCGGATACGCCGCGGTGGAACGCGACATCCACAACATGCGCGCTGCCCTCAGCTATCTCCAGACCTTCGGTGACCCAGCCGAGGAAGTGGCGTTCTCGCCGATGTTCTTCGGACAGCTCGCCTACTCCGGACGGTTCCACGAGTGCCTGGCTGCCTGCCGTCACGGGCTTGCGCGCTCCCCAGACCCGAGTCCGGGCCGGGTGATGCTGCGCTGGCGCGAGGCCTGGGTCTGCGAGCGACTTGGGCTCGACGTGGCGTTCCGGGCCGCCGCCCACGGGATGCTCGAGGAGGCGAGACGCCTCGGTGACGCCGAGCAGTGGGTCGCCTTCGGCCTGCTGTTCAGCCTCAACGCCAGCGAGACCGCGGACGAGGCGCGCTCGCTCGCCGACCAAGCTGACGCACTGCTCGACTCGCTGCCGGAGGACGGTCCTTACCCGCAGCGCTACCTGCTGGTGGACCAGCGCCGCGTGATCCACGCCATGACCCTGCGGTTCGCCGAGCCCGAGCGCGCTACCCGCGCGGCCGCCGAGATGGTCGAGCTCGCCCGCGACCCTGACCTCGAGCTCGTGGCACGGCTTCTGCTCGCCCAGCAACACCTGGATGCGGGTCGCCCCCGCGAGGCCGAGCCGCTGCTGGCGGATGCGCTGCTGCGCGATGAGAGTGCGATCAAGCCGGCCCGGCTCGTGCAGTGCGCGGAACGCTCTGCGCAGCTCCTGCTGCAGCTGGGCCAGTTGGACGAAGCAGAGCGTCACGCGCGTGACGGCATCGCACTTGCCGGCCGGCTCGGCAGCCCGGCGGCGGCGCTCACCTGCTGGCTGCTCATCGCCGAGATCGCGCAGCGCCGCGAGGACGCTCCGGCCGTGGACGCCGCACTCGCCGACGCCCTTGTCTGCGCGGGACTCGGCGACGACCCGTCGCGTGAAGCCGTGGTCAACTGGCGGAGAGCCCGCATGGCCCGCGAGTACGGCGACACAGCCGCGGCCCGCCAGCTCGTGGTCAGCGCCTGGGAGGTGCTGGAGGGGCAGGAGCTGCGCCACCTGCCCGACGTGGTCGGTTGCCTCGTCGAACGTGCGGCCCAGGCCACCGACCCCGCGGTACGTGCCGCGCTCGCGGACGAGGCCACAACGACCGCGAGGGGCTTCCGGCTGCCCTTCGACACAGCCGCCGAGATCAGTCGGCTGCGCCAGCAGAACGCCGAGCAGGCGCCTCGATCAGCCGCAGGCCCCGGGAACCGGGTCTAGCGCACGCACCGAGTGCTCGGTCACCCGCCACCGCACGTGCACGACTCGAGCCCCCTTCGGGCAGCTCGGGTCAGGTCCGGTAGGACTGCTGCCCACTGCGTAGGCGACATCGGCTCGCCCCGGCACCACGCTGCAGAGGCTCACTGCGAAGTGCATTCCCCCGTCGGGAAGTCGATCGTCGCCGATCACGCGGTCCCGCCGGAAGAAGAAGGTCACCTGCTCGTGGCCGTCCGCCGTATCGGTCAGGACAGCCGTGACGACCCTGAGGTCTCCGACCACGGCCTGCTGAGCGAAGTAGGTGAACCCACGACGCGCGAGTGCTCGCCGAACCGCGGCCGGTGGCGCTGCCTCCTCGTAGAGACCCCCACAGCCCGCCTGCGATCCCAGGCCTGCAGCGCCCACCTCGACGCACCGCTGCGCAAAGGTGTCGACCTGCTCGCCGAGTGTCTGGGTGTCATCGCTGCCCAGCGAGCCGGGGGGGCCCAGGATCCCGACCACTCGCGGCTCGCGACTCAGACGCCGCATGCGCCATGCGCTGTCCATGGCATCGACGGCTGACTGCCAGCGGTGCGCGCCCACGGCGGCTTCTGCGACCTCGGCCTCACTGCAGAGCCGCACGGTCCCTGCCGACGCGGGGGCACGGGTCGGAGTGGGCGTAGGCGTGGGAAACGTCACCGTCGGCTGGGGGCTGGACGAGTCGGCGCTGGCGCTGGGCCCAGCCGCGTCAGGCGCATCTGACCCCGAGCACCCGCCGAGGGCGAGCAGCACACAGACCGCGGCCACCACCGCCCCCGCGCGCATCCGCGGAGTATGGCGCCGGCCGGGTGGTGTTCGATAGCGGCAGACGACAACGGGGTCGGTGGAGGTCAGCATGTCGCGCACGCTCGAGAGCTACGTCGGTGGTCAGTGGGGAGCGGCAGCGGGGGAAGGACAGCCACTCCTCGACGCCGCGACGGGTGAGGAGATCGTCCGGCTCACCGGTCTGCCGATCGCACCGTCCGACGTACTCGCACACGCCCGCGACAAGGGCGGACCGGCCCTGCGCGCCATGACCTTCCAGCAGCGGGCCGTCCTGCTCAAGGAGATCGCGCTCGCACTCGACGCGCGCAAGGAGGAGCTCTACGAGCTGTCCTCCGCCACCGGTGCGACCCGCAAGGAGAGCTGGGTCGACATCGACGGCGGCATCGGAACCGTGTTCGCGATCGCCAGCCGCAGCCGGCGCGGCCTGCCTGACGACTACGTCGCGACCGACGGCGACTACGAGCCGATCGGCAAGAACGGCACGTTCGTCGGCCAGCACGTGTGGACTCCACTGCGCGGCGCGCTGCTGCAGATCAACGCCTTCAACTTCCCGGTGTGGGGGGCGCTGGAGAAGTTCGCGCCCTCCTTCGTCGCCGGTGTGCCGAGCATCATCAAGCCGGCATCGCAGACCTCTTATCTGACCGAGCTCATGGTCCGCATCATGGTCGAGTCCGGCCTGCTACCTGAGGGCTCATTGCAGCTCGTCGTGGGATCGGTCGGCGACATGCTCGACCACCTCACAGGTCAGGACTGCGTCGCCTTCACAGGGAGTGCGAGTACGGCGCAGCAGCTGCGCACGCACCCTGCCGTCGCCCGCAACAGCGTGCGCTTCGGCGTGGAGGCCGACTCGCTCAACGCCGCCGTACTCGGGCCCGACGCGGCGCCCGGCACCGCCGAGTTCGACCTCTACGTCAAAGAGGTCGTGCGCGAGATGACCGTCAAGGCGGGGCAGAAGTGCACCGCGATCCGACGGGCGATCGTGCCGGTCGAGCACCAGGACGCCGTCGTCGAGGCGTTGCGCGAGAAGCTCGCGAAGGTCGTCGTCGGTGACCCCCGGGATGCGAGTACGACGATGGGCGCACTCGCCAGCCTTCACCAGCGCGACGAAGTGAAGCGGTCGGTCAAGGTCCTCACCGAGGGCGCTCGCGTCGTCATCGGCGACCCCGACGAGTTCTCGGTCGCGTCGGGTGACGCGGTGCGCGGCGCGTTCCTCCCGCCGCTGCTGCTGCTGGCTGCCGACGCCGACCGCGCGGAGCCGCACGAGGTCGAGGCGTTCGGCCCGGTCGCGACGGTGATCGGCTACCGGGACGCTGCTCACTCCACCGAGCTGCTCCGCCGCGGCGGGGGCTCGCTCGTCGCCAGCGTCTTCACCGCCGACCCGTCGTACTCGCGCCAGGTCGTCGTAGAAGCAGCGAACCACCACGGCCGCGTCATGTTCGTGGACGCGACCAGTGCGAAGGAGTCAACCGGTCACGGCTCGCCACTGCCGATCTTGGTGCACGGTGGACCGGGTCGAGCCGGCGGCGGCGAGGAGCTCGGCGGGGTGCGCGGTGTCTTCCACTTCCTGCAGCGCACGGCGTTGCAGGGCTCGCCTGCCACGTTGACCGCCGCGACGAACCGCTGGATCCCCGGCGCCGCCCAGAAGACCGGCGGGACGCACCTGTTCCGGCGGACCTTCAGCGAGCTGCAGGTCGGCGATGCCCTGGTGTCGGAGGCCCGCGAGGTCACGCTCGAGGACGTGGAGCGGTTCGCGGATCTGTCAGGCGACCACTTCTACGCGCACATGGACGAGACCGCTGCGGCCGCCAACCCGTTCTTCGACGGCCGCGTCGCGCACGGGTACTTCGTCGTGTCGCTGGCCGCTGGCCTGTTCGTCGACCCCGCTCCTGGCCCGGTGCTCGCCAACTACGGCCTTGAAGGGCTTCGCTTCACGACGCCGGTCTACCCGGGCGACCTGCTGCACGTGACGCTGACCTGCAAGCAGAAGACACCGCGACCGGGCCAGGAGTACGGCGAGGTGCGCTGGGACGCCAACGTGCGGAATCAGGACGGCGAGACGGTGGCGGGGTACGACGTGCTGACGTTGGTTGCGCTCTAGCGACCTGGCGTGAACGAGGTCAACGTCAACTTGCCCGACTCCCCCTTGACCGAGCGCTGAGCGATGTTGCCGACCCCCGCCGCGTAGGTCTTCTCCTCGACGACCTTCGGCTCGAGCGGGGTCCATTCCCGGATGGTGACCACACCGCTGTAGCTGGTGCCGAGCACCGTCGCGCTGCCGTTGACTGCGAGGACGTCCGCCATGTCCTCCGCCTCACCCTTGAGGTACTCCTGCCGGTAGGCCGCCCCGACCTGCGGATGCGCGGGCATCGCCAGCCCGGGAAGGGCGCCGTCGACTCCGGTCTCCCAACTTCCTTCC
>JAVEEJ010000126.1 GCA_030840515.1 Frankiaceae bacterium
ACGGCACTGACCGAGAACCCGGGCCGGGCCCGCTCCACCGCGTCATCGAGGGCGAGCTCCGCGACAACCCGGTGGATCGCGTGCACCTGCGGGCCGAAAGAGCTCGTGTCCACCATCAGGACCAGCCCGCGATCCCATGGCCCGGGGCCGTCCCCGGCCGCGTGACGGGCAGCCTGCCGCTGCAGGTAGGTGGTGTAGCGGTGGTGCCCGTCAGCGATCACCGCCTTGCGGGGCAGCAGGTCGGCGCGCACCGCCTCCAGGGTTCCCGGGTCCGTGATGGCCCACAGTCGGTGCGTGACGCCGTCCTCGGTGGTGGCCTCGGCCAGAGGTGTGTCGGCCGAGGCCTTCTCCACGGCGCTCGCGGCGGCCCCACCGGCGCCGTCGTACACGAGGAAGATCGGCTCGAGATCTGCTTCGGTCGCCTCCATCAGCGCGAGGCGGTCTGCGACCACTCCCGCCATCGTGTTCTCGTGCGGCAGCACGATCCCGGCGTCGAACGGCGCGAGGGCCAGCGCGCCGAGCAGTCCCCGCTGGACGTGGTCCTCGACGCTCTCCTCGTAGACATAGAGCGCGGCCTCGTCGTCCCGCGCAAGCACACCCGCGTCGGTCCACTGCTGCAGCAGCCGTGCGGCCTCGAGGTAGCGCGAGCCCTCAGCCCCGTCGGCGTCGCGGGGCAGGATGAGGCGGACGACGTTGTGCTCATCGCGCGCCTCGAGCCGGGCGCGGGCTGCGTCGTCGATGACGTCGTACGGTGGAGCCGTGACGGCCGCGATGTCGGCGTCCGCGTAGCGCAGACCGTGAATTGGGGCGTGGTCGAGCCCTGACGGGACCGGCGGCGTGGCGGGCGGCATGGCGGGCATCGTAGGTGGCTCGCCAACAGCACCGGAGGGCCCGGTCCAGGACAGGAGGGCGCACGCGTGACGGAGTCCCAGGCGCTCCCGCCGCCCGAGGATGCCGCCGCGCCCAGCGGCGAGGTCTACGACTGGTATCGCCGCGGCCTCGAGCTGCTGGACAGCCGCAACCCGGCCGCCGCGGCCCAGCTGCTCGAGCATGCCGTGGCCGCAGAGCCGGGCTCGCGGTCGCTACGCGAGGCCCTCGCCCGCGCCCACTACGACGCAGGCAACCACGCGCGGGCCAGGGAGGTCTTCAGCGAGCTCGCGGCTGCCGACCCCGCTGACGACTACGCGCTGTTCGGAGTGGGCCTGGCGTCGGTACGCCTCGGTGACCTGGCGACCGCCGTCGAGCACCTCGCGCTGGCCGCCGCCATGCGACCCGAGCTGGACCACTACCAAACCGCGTTAGTCAACGCCCGGGCCCGCGCGGCCGAAGCCGCCAAGCCGCCCGGCTCGACCGCGTGAGCCAGGTGGCGGGGGCTGCACCGTCAGGGCCTTTGATCGACGAGTACGACGCCCTCCTGGTCGACCTCGACGGGGTCGTGTACGCGGGCGGCAGCGCGCTCCCGCACGCTGTCGAGGTCCTCTCGGCGGTCCGCGCACGCGGAGTGCCGCTGGCCTTCGTGACCAACAACGCCTCACGCACTCCCGAAGCAGTCGCCGCCCTGTTGGAGTCGATCGGATTGGCGGCGAGCGCCGACGAGGTCGCCACCTCGGCTCAGGCCGCGGCCCGTCTCCTGGCGACACGTTTCGATGCTGGGGCACCCGTGCTGGTGATCGGCGGGGAGGGCTTGCAGCAGGCGGTCAGGGCCGTCGGGTTGAGGCCGGTGATCGAGGCGGGGGATCGGCCCGTCGCCGTCGTGCAGGGGTATGGCCCCGAGGTCGGCTGGCGCGACCTGGCTGAGGCGGCCGTCGCGGTGCGCTCCGGCGCGCACTGGGTCGCGACCAACCTCGACCTGACCATCCCGTCGGACCGCGGCATCCTGCCCGGCAACGGCACCCTCGTGGCGGCGGTCGCGGCCGCGCTTGGCCGCCAGCCGGACGAGATCGCGGGCAAGCCCGCCCCTCCGCTGCACCACGAGTCGGTGCTGCGGACCGGCGGTACGGCGCCCCTTGTCGTGGGCGACCGGTTGGACACAGACATCGCAGGGGCCAACGCGGTGGGCGCAGACAGCCTCCTGGTGCTGACGGGAGTGACTGGCCCCAGCGAACTCGTGGCGGCGGCTGCGGAGGAACGACCGACGCACGTGACGGAAGATCTGCGCGGCCTGCTTCATCCCGCCGAAGCCGTGGTGACGTCAGCCGCGCACACTCGCTGCGGCGGCTGGCGCGCTGAGCTCGAGGGCGCGGTGGTCCGCGTCTCGGGGGAGGGATCGCCGGTCGACGCGCTGCGCGCTGTGCTGCCGCTCGCCTGGAAACTGGTCGACGCGGCCAGGCAACCCGAGCTCAGGCTGCCCGCCGTACTCGCCACCTGGTGGCGGCCCCGCTAGAGCAGCGTGCGGAGGCGCAGCAGGTCGAGCACGCTCGCGTCGACGCGGAGCCTCCCCTTGGCCCAGGCGCTGGCGAAGTTGAGATCGCCCTGCACGAGGGCGAGCAGGTCGTCGCTGTCCACCTGCAGGCGGATCTGCGCCGGACCGTCGTCCTCGCGCACGTCGACCAGGGTCCCTTCGTGAAGCCGCCCCTGGTAGGTGACGCCGAGGTCGGTCACGGTGCAGGACAGGGTCCGGTCCACGGCGTGCTTCTTGCGAAGGTCCCCGTCCACCTCGGACAGGCGCGCGGCGAGCCCCTGGAGTGCGTCGAGGCACTCGTCACGGGTCGCCATGGCCCTCCTCGGCTCGTGCACAGTGCGGGCGCGGCAGGGCGCCACCTGGCGTGGGGGAGGGTAGCGTTCGACGCGCGCTCGGCTCAGGCCGGGCCGCTTCCTCCACACAGCAGTGGACAGGGCAGCGAGAGAGGGTTCGGCTCGATGGTGCGCGACGCGGTAAGGGCCTACTGGGGCATGGCTTCAGGACTCGGCGAGGTGACCCGGCAGCGTGCGGTCGACGTCGCCAAGCAGCTCGTGGCACAGGGCGAGGCGACGGCGGGGCAGACCAAGGCCATCGCTGAGGACCTGCTCAGCACGGGTCGGGCCAACCGGGACACCGTGGTGCAGCTGGTCCGCTACGAGGTCGACCGCGCGCTCGGCCGACTGGGTCTCGCGGGCAATGAGGAGCTCGAGTCGCTCAACGCCCGGGTCCGTGCCCTGGAGTCGCGGCTGCGCGAGGTCAGTGAGGATCGGGCGAACGAGGGCCCGAGTACGACGCCCGCTCGACGCGCGCCCGCGGTGAAGAAGTCGACCGTGAAGAAGTCGACCGTGAAGAAGTCGACCGCGAAGAAGTCCACGGCGAAGAAGTCGACCGCGAAGAAGTCCACGGCGAAGAAGTCCACGGCGAAGAAGTCCACGGCGAAGAAGTCCACGGCGAAGAAGTCGACCGCGAAGAAGT
>JAVEEJ010000307.1 GCA_030840515.1 Frankiaceae bacterium
GCGCTGGGCGACCGGGGATCGCGGTCGAGATGGCCGCCGTAGAAGCGGTCCACCTCCTCGACCATCGCCGCGATCAGGTCCCGGGCGGGCGGCTCGTCGGAAGGTGAGTGCGCGAATCGCACTGCCCGGCGAGACTACCCGCGCTGGCCCGGCTCAGACTGGCCTCGCTATCGTCGCCGCGCGATAGGAGTAGTGTCGTGGCCAGCAGGGCCCTCGGTGAGTTCTCGGCCGTCCTCAGTTGACCAGAGGCCGAACGACAGGATCCTTGGGACGCTCAAGAGCAAGCCCAAGGGGGCACGTGCATGAACGACCTTCGGACTGCTGGACATCACGGGATGGTCAGGATGCTCGGCACCGTAGCCGTTGCGGTTCTGGTGCTCGCCATGGCTGCCACCGCGTCGGCGAGTGGGACCCGGCCCGCCGAGGGGGGCGTCTATGCCGTCGGCGAGGAGGTCACCGGTCCCTGTCAGCCGGATCCCGAGTACAACACCGGGGCTCCGAAGAACATCTATGACGGAAAGGTCGAGCACCACTCGTGGGTGACAAGCACCTTCTACGAGCAGAAGACGTCGGGCAGCTACTTCATCGGACGCCGCGGAGACGACAGTGGATCCCCCGGCTGCGAGTCGTTCAACCGCACTGGCCGCGGACCCGTCACGTTGCCTGAAGCCGGCCCGTACTTCATGGCCGTCGAGAAGACGCACTACGACGTGTACTGGACCTGCCCGTCCAAATTCGATTGCCACGCTCGATTTGAGCCCGCGGGCGAGAACGGTGCCCCCGCGCCGGTGAACGAGACGACGGACGTCGTGAAGTTCTCGGCCAAGGCCAAGAAGTCAGACGAGGAGATCAAGCGCTGGACCAAAGCAGCGAATGCCTTTGGCACGACGGCCAACGTGGGCGCTGTCGTGGCGGGTGTGGGCTTTGCCTTCTCCGCGACCGGTGTCGGCGCAGTCGCCGGGACTTTCGGAGCCACCTTGGCAGTTGGCGGCTTTGCCATGCAGGGGGTCTTCAACCACATGGCCCTCGATCCACCGGACCCCCACTTCCAGGTGATCGCCAAGCCGAAAGCGGTGAGCCCGCCGCGGTTCGGAAGCTCGGCAGGCGGTCTCTCACGCCAGCAGGCAGCGGCCCTCAACACCTACGTCGAGAACGCTTATGCGCTGAACGCCGTCGGCGAAGCCCAGGTGACGTCGTTCGAGCGCTTTCAGGGCGCGGAGGCAGCGGGGGACGCGTCCTGGCAGGACCGCCAGCTCTGTGCCACCGGGAAGTACGCCAAGCGGGCGATGGGCATCGTCCGCGGGCTTGCCGCTGACCGCGGGGCCGTGGTGAAAGCCCTGAACGGTCCTATGACGATCAGCCCAGCCGAGATCCGCAAGGCCAGGAGACAGCTCCAGAGCCACGGCCTGCCGAAGTCAGCGGTGTCGATGCTGAAGCGCGCGGGATTCACCAACAAGGATGTCAGCCTGCTCCTCGAACGATTCCTCGACGCGTCTGCCGGCACGGTCGGCCCGGTCCATGTCCCGGGGTTCCTGAAGGGCCCGGGGCTCGCCAAGACGGAAAACCAGGCCGCGGCGGCACTGAAGCAGTTTGCGACGGGCGGCTTGGCCGCCTGCTGACGAGGCATCGCGTACGTTCCGGGGCAGCCGGGGGCAGCCGGTAAGGTCGCGCCACGCATGCCCCGCGACTGGTCCGAGCTGTTCATCGTCGCCGACGGGCCGTCCGCGACGGCCACCGCGGAGCCGCCGGAGGGCGGCGAGGAGCGTCGGAGCGGCTTCTTCCGGCGTTTGCGGGAGAACCTGTCGAAGACCCGGCAGGCGCTGAGCGCCGAGGTTCATGCGACGCTGTTCGAGGACCTCGACGAGGAGACGTGGGAGCGCCTGGAGGAGGCGCTGATCATGGCCGACGTCGGCGCGGCGACGACGGCGAAGATCGTGGCCGACCTCGAGCGCGAGGCCACCGCCGGCGACCTGCAGGGCGGCGAGGCTCTGACCGGGCGGCTGATCGAGCTGATGGCCGACATCGCCCGGGATCCGGCCCACCCGCCCACCATCAGCCTGCTGGAGAAGCCGACGGTGATCATGGTCGCCGGGGTCAACGGGACGGGCAAGACGACCACCATCGGCAAGCTCGCCTGGCACCTGCGCGAGCGCACCGGCAAGACCGTCCTGGTCGGCGCGGCCGACACCTTTCGGGCCGCCGCGGTCGAGCAGCTCGAGCAGTGGGCGCAGCGCGCGGGCGCCGAGTTCGTGCGCGGCCCGGAGGGGTCGGACCCCGGGGCGGTGGCCTTCGAGGCGGTCAAGCGGGGTCGCGAGCTGGGGGTCGACGTCGTGATCGTCGACACCGCCGGGCGCCTGCACACCCAGGACGACCTGATGGCCGAGCTGGCCAAGGTCAAGCGCGTGATCGGCAAGCAGCTGCCCGGCGCGCCGCACGAGACCCTCCTGACCGTTGACGCCACCACCGGCCAGAACGGCCTGCGCCAGGCCAAGCTCTTCTCCGAGACCGTCCCCGTCGACGGGATCGTGCTCACCAAGCTCGACGGGACCGCCAAGGGCGGCATCGCGCTCGCCATCGCCGGCGAGCTGGGCATCCCGGTCAAGCTGATCGGCATCGGCGAGGCGCTGGACGACCTGAGGCCGTTCGACGCCGACGACTTCGCCCGCGCGCTGCTCGCGCAGCAGGCCGAGCCAGGGCCGTAGGCCCTCGGCCGGCGCGGCAGCGGGTAGGTTGCCTCCATGAGCGCGTGGGTCTACTGGGTCATCGCCGCCGTCGCGTTCGCGACGGTGGAGGCGATCACCACCACCCTGTTCGTCATCCCGTTCTCGGTGGGGGCGCTGGCTGCCGCGGCCGGGGACCTCGCCGGTGCGGGCGCCGTCGTGCAGGTGGCGCTGTTCCTCACGGCATCGGGCGGCGCCTTCACCGTCGTCCGGCCGATCGCCCGCCGCCACCGCAGCATGCCGCCGCAGATCCGCACCGGCACCGCCGCGCTGATCGGCCGCCAGGCGCTCGTCCTCGAGGAGGTCACCCGGGAGAGCGGCAGCGTGAAGCTCGAGGGCGAGGTGTGGACCGCGCGGCCCTACGACGAGGACGACGTCCTCGCCCCCGGAGCGCGCGTCAACGTCGTCGAGATACGGGGCGCCACGGCGCTCGTCGCAGCATGATCGGAGGTTCGAGATGGCCGGATTGATCGTCGCCGGCGTGCTGGTCCTGTTCGCGCTGTTCGTCGCGCTCAAGACCGTGCGCATCATCCCGCAGGCCCGGGCGGGCGTGGTCGAGCGCCTCGGCCGCTACAACCGCACCCTCGATCCCGGGCTGACCATCGTGGTGCCGTTCATCGACCGCGTCCGGCCGCTGATCGACCTGCGCGAGCAGGTGGTCACCTTCCAGCCCCAGCCGGTCATCACCGAGGACAACCTCGTCGTCCAGATCGACACGGTCCTGTACTTCACGATCACCGACCCGCAGGCGGTCAGCTACGAGGTCGCCAACCCGCTGCAGGCCATCGAGCAGCTCACGGTCACGACGCTGCGCAACGTGATCGGCGGCATGACGCTCGAGGACTCGCTGACCTCGCGCGACAACATCAACACCCAGCTGCGCGTCGTCCTCGACGAGGCCACGGGCCGGTGGGGCATCCGCATCAACCGCGTCGAGCTGAAGTCCGTCGACCCGCCGGCCACCATCCAGGAGGCGATGGAGAAGCAGATGCGGGCCGAGCGCGAGAAGCGCGCGTCGATCCTCACCGCCGAGGGCTCCAAGCAGTCGGCGATCCTCACCGCCGAGGGCCAGCAGCAGGCGACCGTGCTCCAGGCCCAGGGCGAGAAGGAGGCCGCCATCCTGCGCGCCGAGGGCGAGGCCAAGGCGATCGACACGGTCTTCACCGCGATCCACGAGGGCAACCCCGACGAGGGGCTGCTGCGCTACACGTATCTGCAGATGCTGCCCCAGTTGGCCCGGGGCGAGGCCAACAAGGTGTTCGTCATCCCCGGAGAGATCACGCAGGCGCTGGGGCAGGTCGGCAAGGCGCTCTCGCCCGGCGCGCCGCCCGCCCCGGCTCCGCGTGATGATCACCCCACCTGAGCTCGAGGCCTACGCCGAGGCGCACACGACGCCGGCGCCGCCGCACCTGGCGGCGCTGCACGAGGACACGCTCAGGACCCAGAGCGCGACCCAGATGCTCTCGGGCACCGTCGAAGGTCGCTTCCTCGAGATGCTCGTGTGGATCGCGCTGCCGCGGCTCGTGCTGGAGATCGGCACCTACACCGGCTCGGCTGCGCAGTTCATGGCGGGCGCGCTGCCCGAGGGCGCGCGGGTAATCACCTGCGAGTTCGATGCCGACCGCGCCGCGTTCGCCCGCGAGCACCTCGGGACCTCTCCGGTCGGCGATCGCGTAGAGGTGGCGGAGGGCCCGGCGCTCGAGACGATCTCGGGCCTCGACGGCCCGTTCGACCTCGTGTTCATCGACGCTGACAAGCCCGCCTACGTCGACTACTACGAAGCCGTGCTGCCCAAGCTGGCGGAGCGTGGGTTGATCGCCGCCGACAACACCCTGTTCGGCGGCGAGGTCCTGGATCCGGAGCCGGACGGCACCGCCGCGGCCATCGTGCGCTTCAACGACCACGTGGCGGCCGACCCGCGGACGGTCCAGGTGATCCTGCCGGTCCGCGACGGCGTGACGCTGATCCGCCACGCCTGATGCCTGTCCGCCCCGCCACGGTCCTCGGGCTGTGCGGCGCGCTGGCCGGCTGCGGGGGAGACGA
>JAVEEJ010000133.1 GCA_030840515.1 Frankiaceae bacterium
AGCCGTACTCGAAGCCCATCGCGGCGAACTCCGACAGCAGCGAGTCGTAGACGTAGAACGGCGCCTGATCCGGCGACAGGTGCGCCAAGGGCGTGTGCTCGGCGCCGGTCTTGCGGTCGACGATGACAACGTGACGCTGGCCGAAGGTCCCACGCCGCGAGTCTTGGCCCGCAAGCCGCACGGGCACGTTCTGCAGCAGGAGTGAGCCGAAGGCGAGCGTTTCGCCCATCGCCCAGTCGATCGTGCCGTCGGCGATCATCTGCGCGCGGCGCTGCAGCTGCGGCAGCAGCCGTGGGTGGACGCTGAAGCCCTCGGGCAGCGAGACCTGCGACTCGACGATGCGCTTGACCACCTCGTCGGTGATGGCCGTCTCGTAGGTCGGGGCCGCTGTCGGCTGCACGGCAGCCGGCTCGTGCGGCACCGACGAGGAGTCGCGCGTCTCGGCGAAGACCCGCTCCAGTCGGTCGCGGTAGTCCTTGAGCGCGCCCTCGGCCTCCTCCAGCGTGATGTCACCACGACCCACCAGCGCCTCGGTGTAGAGCTTGCGCACCGAGCGCTTCGCGTCGATGAGGTCATACATCAGCGGCTGCGTCAGGGACGGGTCGTCGGCCTCGTTGTGCCCGCGCCGCCGGTAGCAGACGAGGTCGATCACGACGTCCTTCTTGAACGCCTGCCGGAAGTCCATCGCGAGCCGTGCGACCCGGACGCAGGCCTCAGGGTCGTCGCCGTTCACGTGGAAGATCGGCGCCTGCACCATGCGCGCGACGTCGGTGCAGTAGACGCTCGAGCGTGACGAGTGCGGTGACGTGGTGAAGCCCACCTGGTTGTTCACCACGACATGGACGGTGCCGCCGGTGCGGTAGCCGCGGAGCTGGCTCATGTTCAGCGTCTCGGCCACCACGCCCTGGCCGGCGAAGGCAGCATCGCCGTGCATCATCAAGGGCAGCACGGTGAAGCCGTGCTCCCCCTTGCCGATCAGGTCCTGCTTGGCGCGTACGACGCCCTCCAGGACCGGGTCCACGGCTTCGAGGTGGCTGGGGTTGGCCACGAGGGAGACGTCGACGGTGTTGCCGTCCTCGTCCGTGTAGGTGCCCTCGGCTCCGAGGTGGTACTTCACGTCGCCCGAGCCCTGCGCGCTGCGCGGGTCGAGGTTGCCCTCGAACTCACGGAAGATCTGGCCGTAGGACTTGCCCACGACGTTCGCGAGCACGTTGAGCCGGCCGCGGTGCGGCATCCCGATGACGACCTCGTCGAGGTCGTGCTTCGCGGCAGAGTCGAGGACCGCGTCGAGCAGCGGGATGACGGACTCGCCGCCTTCGAGCGAGAACCGCTTCTGCCCGACGTACTTGGTCTGCAGGAAGGTCTCGAAGGCCTCGGCCTCGTTGAGCTTGGCGAGGATCTGCAGCTGCTCCTCGCGGTCAGGCTTCTCGTGCGGACGCTCGACGCGTTCCTGCAACCAGGAGCGCTGATCGGGATCCTGGATGTGCATGTACTCGATGCCGACGGTGCGGCAGTAGGAGTCGCGCAGCACGCCGAGGATGTCGCGGAGCTTCATGACGTCGCGACCGCCGAAGCCCCCCGTCGCGAACTCACGGTCGAGGTCCCACAACGTCAGTCCGTGGTTGACGATGTCGAGGTCCGGGTGGCTGCGCTGCTTGTAGTCGAGCGGGTCGGTGTCGGCCATCAGGTGACCGCGCACCCGGAAGGCCCGAACGAGCTCGATGACCCGGGCCTGCTTGCTGACCTCGTCGTCGTGGCTCGAGGCGATGTCCTGCACCCAGCGCACCGGCTCGTAGGGGATGCGCAGCGCCCGGAAGACCTCGTCGTAGAAGCCCTGCTCCCCGAGCAGCAGCCCGTGGATCCGGCGCAGGAAGTCACCCGACTGCGCGCCCTGGATGATCCGGTGGTCGTAGGTCGAGGTCAGCGTCATGACCTTGCTGACCGCGAGGTTGGCGAGCGTCTCGGGGTTGGCGCCCTGGTACTCCGCGGGGTACTCCATCGCGCCGACGCCGATGATGCAGCCCTGACCGCGCATCAGCCGGGGCACGGAGTGGACGGTGCCGATCGTGCCCGGGTTGGTGAGGCTGATCGTCACCCCGGCGAAGTCGTCGGCGCCGAGCTTGCCGCCCCGCGCTCGTCGTACCACGTCTTCATAGGCCTGCCAGAAGCCGGCGAAGTCCATCGCCTCGCAGCCCTTGATCGCCGGCACGAGCAGCTGACGGCTGCCGTCCTCCTTCTGCAGGTCGATGGCGATGCCCAGGTTGATGTGCTCCGGCAGCACGAGCACCGGCTTGCCGTCGACCTCGGCGAAGGCCTGGTTCATCTCCGGCATGGCCCCGACGGCCTTCACCATGGCGTAGCCGATGAGGTGGGTGAAGGACACCTTGCCGCCGCGCCCGCGTGCCAGGTGGCGGTTGATGACGGTGCGGTTGTCGATGAGCAGCTTGGCGGGCACCGCGCGCACGGACGTCGCGGTAGGCACCTCGAGGCTGGACTCCATGTTGCTGACCACCCGGGCGGCCGCGCCCTTGAGCGCGCGCTGCTCTCCGCCGGGGGCGGATACGGGTACGGCGACCTTGGCTGACGTTGCGGCTGGCGGTGCGGCTGAGGGCGCGGCGGACGTGGCCGGCGCGGGGCTGGCCGGAGCCGGACTGGCGGGAGCCGGGGCGGCCGCGGCCGGAGTTACGGGCGCCGGCGTGGGCGCTGGGCTTGCGGGAGAGCTCGCAGGAAGGCCCGCCGGCGGCGCCGGCTGGGCCGCGACGCCGTTGGCGGCAGACACGGGGGCGGCGGCAGGCGCAGCCTGAGCGGACGCGGACGCGCCCGGGAGCATCGCGTCACCGGGCTTGTAGTCGGCGAAGAAGTCCCACCAGGCCTTGTCGACGGACTCGGGGTCCCGGAGGTAGGCCTGGTACATCTCCTCGACGAGCCACTCGTTGGGCCCGAAGCCCGCCATGGGATTCGCCTGCGACGCCGGATTTGCTTGCGACACCTCGGTCAGCTCCGCCTTCACTTGCTGGTGATCGGCCGAGGCAGAGGCTACGCCCGCGGCAGTCCTAGATCGACAAGCACCCGCTGGGCTGCGTTGTGGCCCGCGGCGCCGATCACCGAGCCCGCCGGGTGGCAGCCCGCGCTGGCGGCGTAGACCCCGTTGCCCCAGCTGTAGGGCACCCGGTCGGCGAACGCCACTCCGTTGTCGACGTGGTGGATGTGGCCCCCGGTGATCCCGAAGTGGCGCTCGATATCCGGCGGCGCGAGGGCGAAGATGTCAGCCACCGCGTCGGCGGTGCCGGGGGCGAACCGGTCGGCGATGCCGATCACGTGGGCGGTGTACGCGTCACGGTGCTCGTCCCAGGTGCCTTCGGCGAGCGCGTAGGGCACCGACTGGACGAAGAGGGCGCTGGAGTGGTGGCCGGCAGGGTCCTGCAGAGACGGGTCCACGGTGGTGTGGACGTACCACTCGATGGTGGGGAAGTCGGGCAGCCGGCCGGCCTGGACCTCGGACCACATGGCGCGCACCGCGTCCATCGGGCGCTCGCCGCCGGGCAGCAGGTGGACCGTGGAGCCCAGCGGGGTCGGCGAGCCCGGGGGCTGACAGCTGAACTCGGGGAGGCGGGACAGCGCGAGGTTGACCTTCATCGTGCTTCCGGGCAGACGCACGGACTCGAGCCTGGCTGCGATGGACGGATCGACGGCCGGCCCCAGCAGCTCAGCCAACCGGAAGGGGTCGCACCCGCCCACCACCACCCGCGCGGCCACCGTCCGGCCGTCGGCCAGGTGGACGCCGACCCCCGGCTCGATCCCCGTCACCGCGGCGTCGACGGCGATGACGGCCCCGGCGGCGCGGGCGGCGTCGGCGATGCGCTGGGTGACGGTGCCCATACCTCCCTGCACCACCATCCAGGTCCCGCCCGCCCCGGGCAGGCGGCACATGTTGTGCACCAGGAAGTTGTGGCCGGAGCCCGGTGTGTCCGGCCCGGCGTGCAGACCGGACAGGCCGTCGGTCACGGCGTACATCGCGACGAGCAGCTCGTCGGCGAAGTCGAACCGGGCCAGGTAGTCGGCCACCGAGCCGCGGCAGAGGTCGACGAAGGCGGCCTGCAGCGACGGCCGCACGTAGCGGTAGGCCGTCTCCTCCACCGATCCCGGCTCGGCCAGCCAGGCCGGGGCCAGGTCCGAGCGGAGGGCGCTGAGCTCGGCTCCGAGCTGCTCGTCAGCCGCGCGATCCCGGGCGCTGAGCTGGGCGAGGTTGGCCGCGCCGTCCGACCCGAACAGGTAGGACCGGCCCTGCAAGGTCGGCAGGAAGTAGTGCGGGTCACGGCGCAGGAGCGGGATCTGCACGTCCAGCAGGGCGATGAGCTCGGGCGGCATCAGCCCGAGCAGGTAGGCGCCGGTGGACTGGCGGAGCTGCGGGACCCGGGCGAAGGGCGCTTCTGTCCTGGCTGCACCGCCGACGACCTCTGAGCGTTCGAGTACGACGACCTGCAGGCCGGCGCGCGCCAGCAGGGTCGCCGCGACCAGGCCGTTGTGCCCCGCACCGACGACGACCACGTCGGCGCGCGAGGGGAGCTGGTTGTCGCGCGCTCCGCTGCCGGCGCTCACCGGTCGACCAGCCGCGTGACGAGCTTCAGCGCGCTCCACACCTCGTCCACGGCACACACCTTCACATCCACAAGTCCGCGGCTCAGCGCGAGGTCTCGGACCACGTCCTCCGTCAGGTCGGTCGGCACCTTCGATGCCCGCTTGGGCCATGCCACCCACAGCGCTCCGGCGGGTGTCATCCGCCCGGCCACGGGAGCCCACCGCTTCTCCAACCGGGCCAGGTCGGGGCAGAACACCAGCGCGACGTCGTACTCGCTCCGTCTGATTCGCACGTCCGCCTGCACGCCGTCCAGGGCGAAGCCGTGCGGTGCGTTGTCCACCAGGACCCGGTGCCCGCTCTTGATGCCGAGCTTTGCCGGCAGGGGCGTGGATGAGTAGCCGGCCATGGGAGGGCGCACGCTACAGCGGCGTCGAGGTGCACACCCTGGAGACGCCGGACCCGGGGGCTGCGCCGAACAGCGCGCGGGCCTAGTCCGTCTTTGCCATCCGCGGGGGGTGTCCACAGGCACCTTCGGGTGGTTTCCGCAGCGGGTTAGTGCACTCCTGCGTCACCGGTCGGATGCTCTGTGTCACGGGACCCTGCACGGCCCGGGATCACCGGACGGGAGGCCACCGATGCGAGGTGAGCGCTGGAGCGGTGTCGGCCGCTCCGACGCAGCCGACGCTGCGAGTGCAGGGTCATCGGCCGCCGGCCGGGCGCTCGCCGGTCGGGAGGACGCGCGATTGGTCGTGCTCTTCTGCTCCGAGCGCTACGACGTCCCCACCCTGCTGTCAGGGGTGCGCTCCGTCACGGGGGCGGTCCCGCTGATCGGGTGCTCGACCGCGGGGGAGATCGCGACGGGTGGCCCCGGGGACGACTCGGTCGTCGTGATGGCGCTGGGCGGACCTGGGTTCTCGGTGCGCACCAGCGTGGCCCGCAAGGCCGGGGCGGACCTCCGCGCGGCGGGCGAGACCGCGGCCGGCTGCATGGCCGACCTGGACGCGCGCCCGCACCGTGCCCTGCTGCTGCTCAGTGATGCGCTCTCGGGCGACCAGCGCGCCGTGGTGCGTGGCGCGTACGGAGCCGTCGGCGCGGAGGTGCCGCTGGTCGGTGGCTGCGCAGGGGACGACCTGCGGATGCAGCGCACGCTGCAGATCCACGGCGACGAGGTGCTCACCGATGCTGTGGTGGGAGCGGCCATCGGCTCCGACGCTCCGCTCGGAATCGGCGTCAGCCACGGCTGGCGGGAGGTCGGCGAGCCGATGCTCGTCACCGGCAGCAGCGGCAACCGCGTCCTGAGCATCGACGACGAGCCGGCCCTCGACGTCTACCTGCGGCGCTTGGACGCGCCCGCGGAGGCTCACGTCGACCCGGACGCGTTCACGATGTTCGCCTTGACTCACCCGCTCGGTATCAGCCGCCGGTCCGGGGCCGAGGTGCGGTTCATCGCAGGGGCCGACTTCACCGAGCGGTCGCTCGGCTGCGTCGCGCATGTGCCCCAGGGCGGCCTCGCCTGGTTCATGGAAGGCGACCACGACTCCGTCCTGCGCGCTACCGAGGAGGCGTGCGCACAGGCCCTCGACGCGCTCTCGGGGGAGCCCGCGGTCGCGCTGCTGGCCTTCGACTGCATCGCTCGTCGCGGAGTGCTCGGCGATGAGGGCATCGAGCAGGAGGTCGAGGCGGTCGTACGGCGCGCCGCCGGCGCCCCCGTCGCCGGCTTCTACACCTACGGCGAGATCGCTCGAACGCGCGGAACGGCCGGCTTCCACAACCAGACGCTCGTCGTGCTGGCGATGGCCTGACATGGCGCTGCGCGGGAGCTGGTCCACTCAGCAGCTCGCTGAGTTCGTCGCCGCCGTGTCCGCGGCCGGCACCCGCGAGGAGCTGATTCGCGGTGCTGTCGAGCTCGCCACTGAGGCGCTCGAGGGAGAGGTCGGCGCGCTGGTCGACGACACCGGTGTGCGGGCCAGCTTCGGCTACTCCGCGGGGCAGGCGCCCGTCGAGGCGTTGAGTGCCCTTACCGGCGCCGACGGCGAGTCACTCGAGGTGCGTGGCGTCGGCAGCTGCCGAGTTGTGCTCGGTCCATGCGGGGAGCGCGGGCGCCTGATGGTGGCGCGTTCCGGCGACGGGTTCACGCGGGAGGAGCAGAGCCTGCTTCGGGCCATGGCGCGCGTCCTGGACCTGCGCCTCGAGGCCGTCGCGATGCTGCAAGACGAGCGCCGGCTGCGGGAGCAGTCCGAGCGCCAGGTCGCGGAGAACCAGCGTCTGCTCGACGTGGTCCGCGAGCGTCAGGCGCTGCTCGAGCGGCTCGCCAGGATCCAGCGCTCCATCTCGGCGCGTAAGCCGCTGCAAGAGGTCCTCGACGCCGTCGTCGCGGGCGCGCAGGCCCTGATCGACGTGGAGGTCGTCGCCGTCCGCCTCGTCGACCCCTCCGACTCGAGCGCCATGGTCATCGCCTCCTCGGTCGGTGTGGAGGAGCACGTCCTGGCCGCGATCACCCGGGCGCCGGTCGGGTCCGGCGTCGGTGGGCGGGCGATCACGAGCAACCGGCTCGTGGTGGTCGACGACTACAGCGCCGATGGTGGGGCGATGGAGGTGTTCATCGCCGACGGGCTGCGCGCGGTCATGGCCACTCCCGTCCGACACGGCAACAGCGCGGTCGGCAGCCTGCTCGTTGCGAGCCGGACGCCGGGACGCCGTTACGGCGCGAGCGAGCAGGAGGTTCTGGTCGCACTGGCGGAGCACGCCAGCCTCGCCATCAACGACGCGCGCACCCTCGAGGCACTGCGCGAGGCGGTCGACCGAGCGAAGCACGAGGCCTCCCACGACCACCTCACCGGCCTGCCCAACCGCTCGTTCTTCCTCGACCAGCTCCAGCATGCGGCGGAGGTCTCCCGTCACGCCGGCACCGGACTTGCCTTGCTGTTCATCGACGTTGACGACTTCAAGCTCGTCAACGACTCCTTGGGCCACACCACCGGAGACCACCTGCTGCGCGTGATCAGCGAGCGACTGCAGGGCGCGATCCGCGGGCCTGACGTGGTGGCGCGACTTGGAGGCGACGAGTTCGCCGTGCTGCTCGCCGACTGCGAAGAGGTCGAGGCGTCGGCGGTCGCCCAGCGCGTGCTCGATGTCACCGCAGAACCAGTGATGCTCGGGAGTCGGCTGCACGTCTCCGCCAGCGTTGGCGTGCTCTGGATGCGCGCGCCCGAGGGATCCGCGGAGGAGCTGTTGCGCGACGCGGATGTCGCGATGTACCGGGCCAAGAGCGAGGGCAAGGGCCGCAGCGTTCACTTCGAGCCGGCCATGCGCGTCGACGTACTCGAGCGGATCAACCTCGAGTCCGACCTGCGGGTTGCCGTCGAGACCGGCGACCAGATGGTCCTGCACTACCAACCGATCGTCGACGTCTCCACCGGCGTCGTGGTCGGCACCGAGGCCCTGGTGCGCTGGCAGCACCCGGAGCGCGGCCTCCTCCAGCCGGCCAGCTTCATCGGACTGGCCGAGGAGGCCGGCCTGATCGAGGCGCTCGGCGGCTGGGCACTGCGCGCGGCGTGTCGGGAGGCGGCCGCGTGGCGCGACCAGCCAGGGATGCGGCGGGTCGGCGTCACTGTGAACGTCTCGCCCAACCAGCTGCGGCGACCCGGGCTGGCGGTGGAGGTCGCCGCCGCGCTTGCCGAGAGCGGTCTGCCCGCCGCGGCGCTGACCTTGGAGATCACCGAGAGCACGTTGGTGCTCGACCTTGAGGCGACCGTGGCGGAGCTGGGTCGGTGCAAGGCCCTCGGCGTGCGGCTGGCCGTGGACGACTTCGGCACCGGCTACTCCTCGCTGTCCTACCTCGCGAGCCTGCCGATCGACGTGCTGAAGGTGGACCGCCTGTTCGTCGCGGCGATGGGGAGCCGGGAGCGAGGGCAGGTGCTTGCCCCGGCGATCCTGGCGCTTGCCCAGTCGCTGCAGCTGGTGGCGATCGCCGAGGGTGTCGAGACCCAGGAGCAGTGGCAGGCGCTGCGGGCGCTCGGGTGCGACTGCGCGCAGGGGTACCTGTTCTCACCGCCGATCCCGGTGGAGGAGCTCGCGGCCGTGGTCGCACAGCGCGGTCTGCACTTGATGGGCCGCGTGCCGCGCAGCCGCCGGGGGTCGGGTCTGGCGATCAGCGGCTGACACGACATCGGCACCTGGATGACAAGCAGCCGTAACACGGGGCGCGCACGGTGGAGCAATGCCGACACTTCACCAGCTCAGGATCGAGCTTCAGGACCGTCCCGGCGCACTCGCGCGGGTGACCGCGGCACTCGCGGAGTCGCGGGTGAACATCCTCGACATCGTGATCCACGAGATCGACGGCAACACCGTGGTGGACGAGGTCATCGTGGACGCCCCCGAGGACTGGGACCTCGTCGCGACGCGTGAGGCCTTGGACGCGATCGGCGTGCACCTGCTCTCCAGTGCCGAGGTCCGGCGACGCGAGGACCCGGTGCTGACCGCCCTGGGGTGGGTGGACGAGCTGGTCGCCGCCGCTCCCGAGGAGCGCGAGGACGCCTTGGCCCGACTGGTGGCACGGGCTGCCGGTGCGTCGCGGGCATGCGTGCTCTCGGCGTCGCGGGCGCGGCAGGTGTCCGCCGGCCGGGCCGCCCTCGACCGCGGCGCCGCGGTCG
>JAVEEJ010000059.1 GCA_030840515.1 Frankiaceae bacterium
CATCGACGCCTCCACCAGCAGCCGGTCGTGCGTGTGGGCGGCGGCGATCAGGTCGTCGACCTCCGACACGTCCAAGGCGAGCGGCTTCTCGCACAGCACGTGCTTGCCTGCCTCGAGGGCAGCCGTCGCCCAGGGGGCGTGCGCGTCGTTCGACAGGGAGATGTAGACGGCGTCGACGTCCTCGTCGGCGAGCAGGTCGGCATAGCTCGCGTGCACCCGGCCCGGCTCGAGCGCGCTTGCGCGTTTCGGGTCCCGCGCTGCAGCCGCGGCCAGCACCGCACCGTCTGCGGCGTGCACCGCGGGCGCGAGCGCCCCCTTCGCGATGCCTCCGGCCCCGATGAAGCCCCAGCGGACCGGCACGCTAGCGAGGCATGACGGGCCGGCCGCCGGAGCGCGCCGACTCGGTCGCTGCCTCCATCACGGAGATGTTGCGCCGCGACCCTTGGGGTGTCACCGACATCGGCGCTCCGGAGAGCAGGTGCTCGGCGAGCTCGCGGTGGAAGGCGTGCGCCGGCGCGGGCGGGATCGCGACCTCGGTGACGGACCCGTCTGCGGCGTGCACGTTCAATCGGGCGGGCGAGTCGGAGACCGCGAGCAGGTCCTCCTCCAGAGTGCCGATCGCGTTGCGGGCGACCACCTTCTCGGTGCGCCAGGTCCCCACCGCCGCGCCCTCGGTGCCGAGGACGTACCACTTGGGCTTCATCGCCGCGGCGATGTCGGAGTGGGTGAACTCCGCATCGACGCCGTTGTCGAATCGCACCCGCACCACGGAGTGGTCGGCGTTCGACACGTCGTGCCAGACCCGCTTCTGCGTGGTCGCGCTGACCCACTCGACCTCACCCGGGACGAGGTCGAGCATCCAGTCGAGGTAGTGGCTCCCCCAGTCGTAGATCGCGCCGCCGCTCACCCCCTCGTCGGAGTGCCAGAAGTTGCAGGGGTGGCCGTAGGAGCCGATGAATGACTCGTAGTGGAAGACCTCCCCGATCGCCCCCGAGCGCACGATCCGCTTCAGCGCGAGGTAGTCCGAGTCCCATCGCCGGTTCTGGTAGACGGCCAGCGTCCGGTCACCCTCAGCGGCAGCCGCGACCATCTGGTCGGCCTCCGCCGTCGTGAGGCTGAAGGGCTTCTCGACCACGACGTGCTTGCCCGCGCGCAGCGCCGCGAGCGCCCACTCAGCATGGGTGCTTGGCCACGTGGACACGATGACGAGATCCACGCCGTCGTCGGCGATCAGCGCCTCCGCGTCGGCATGCGCGGCCACCTCCGGGGCGAGCTCGCGCGCAGCCGTGATCCGCTCCGGGTTGGTATCGCAGATCGCGGCGAGCTCGAGCCCCGGGACGGATTGGATCGCCTTGTTGTGCTCGTGGCCGATGGCGCCGTACCCGAGGATCCCGAGCCTGCTCGGCCTTGCGTCCTGCGCACCGGTCAGGTGCCGGACGACCCGGTGCACGAGCAGCTGGAACGCGGGGTCGGCGAGCACCTCAGCGCGCGATCCCAACGTGAAGGTGCCCACGCCGGCGCGCGCGGTCGCGACGGGGTGCGCGACCAGCCGAACGTTGGCGGTCAGCAGCACATCGGTGTCGTCGGCGACCTTGTCGAGCAGCGGCCAGGCATCGACCAGCTCGAGGTCCCCCGCGGCGCGGATCGCCACCTGCCCGGCGTTTCCTGCACGCACCCTGGTCGGATGCGCCGGGACGACGGCTCCGGGGATGACACCGGCGACCTCCAGCAGACGGTGCGCATCGCGCCAGGCAGCCAGCGTCGGCCCGAGCAGCAGGACGCGGGTGCCTCCCGCGACGGCCGTGAGCAGCTGGTCCTCGAGCTGCTCGGAGGCGGCGTACTCGCTCCAGACGAGTACGACGTCGACGTCAGGCCCGGCCGTGCCGGTGAGGCCACGGACCAGGACGTGGCCGCAGCGTTCGAGGTAGCTGGCCAGGGGGTCCGTGAATTTGCCTGGCCCGGTTGTCTCGAGGTGCACCGCGATCACGGACATGCCTGGAGCGTAAGCGAGAGCGTGCGCGCTCGCCCGTCAAGCCCTGACATGGCAGATTGACGCCCGTGGCAGCGCACCCGGGGGCGGCGGGCGGTCCAGCGGCGGGCGATCCAGCGACGCCGCAGACCGTTGCCCTCGTGATGACCGACGTGCAGGGCTCCACCCGGCTGTGGCGGGAAGCCGCGCAGCAGATGCACGCGGCGATGACGCGGCACGACGCGATCGTCGCCGAGGTGCTCGCTCTCCACGAAGGGTGGCGCCCCACCGACCAGGGCGAGGGCGACTCGGCCTTTCTCGCCTTCGCCGGAGCGCGCGCGGCGGTGGCCGCGGCGCTCGACCTGCAGCTCGCCTTCCAGGCCGAGCCGTGGCCGCCCGACGCGCCGATCCGGGTGCGCATCGCGGTCGGAGCGGGCGAGGTCTACCCGCGCGACGGCAACCTCTACGGCGACGCGGTGAACCGCACCGCCCGGGTGCGTGGGCTCGGCGCCGGCGGCCAGACGCTGCTCACGTCGGCGGTGCGCGAGCTGGTCGGCAGCGACCTGCCGTCCGGCGCGAGCCTGCGTGACCTCGGCGCGCACCGGATGAAGGACCTCATCCATCCCGAGCAGGTCTGGCAGCTGGAGCACCCAGCGCTCCCGAGCAGCTTCCCCCCGCTCGCCTCGCTGGACCGGCAGCCGCACAACCTCCCGCTGCAGTCGAGCAGCTTCGTCGGGCGCGAGCGCGACCTCGCCGAGCTCGTCGCCTTGCTACGTGACGGCGCTCGGCTCGTGACGCTCACCGGCTTCGGCGGCATCGGCAAGACGCGGCTGTCGCTGCAGGCCGCCGCCGAGCTGACCGGCGCGATGCCCGACGGCGTCTGGTTCGTCGACTGCTCCGCCGCTGTCGACGTCGGCGACGTCCCGCTGGCCGTCGCCTCCGCCCTCGGCGTGCGCGACCCCGGTGCAGGCATGGCGCAGGCGGTGCTCGACCACGTGCG
>JAVEEJ010000066.1 GCA_030840515.1 Frankiaceae bacterium
GGGCCCCGTACTCGTCACCGTCCTCACCCACGGCCACCCAGACCATGCGGAAGGTGCAGCGCGCTTCGCCGAGATGGTCGGCTGCGACGTGGTGGCCCGTGACCCGTCGCTGTGCATCGGCGGGGACCCCTTGGACACCGACGGCGAGTCCTGGGGCGCGGCCGGCGTTGAGCTGACGACGCTGCACACGCCGGGGCACACGAGCGACTCCATCTGCCTGGTCGCGGACGTCGCCGGTGAGCGCGCCGTGCTGACCGGCGACACCGTGCTCGGCAGAGGCACCACCGTCGTCGCCCATCCCGACGGCCGGCTCGCCGACTACCTGGACTCGCTGGCTCGGCTGCGCTTCCTCGCCGACGTCGCGGTCCTTCCCGGCCACGGCCCGGTCCTGCCCGACGCCCGTTCCGCAGCGGATGACTACTTGGCCCACCGCGCGGAGCGACTGCGCCAGGTCGAGGCCGCGCTCGCCGCAGGAGCGCGTACTCCGCGCGAGGTCGTCGAGGTCGTCTACGCCGACGTGGACCGGGCGCTGTGGGATGCGGCGGAGCTGTCCGTGCGCGCGCAGCTCGACTTTCTGCGCGAGCCGCCGTGACCCTGCTGGCCTGCCCTGTCTGCGGCACCCCGCCCGTCCCGGGTGCCCGCTTCTGCTTCGCGTGCGGCACGCCGCTCGAGGTCGCCGACGCGGCCTCCGCTGAGCGACGAGTCGTCACTGTCCTGTTCGGCGACCTCACCGACTTCACGTCGTGGGCTGAGCAGCTCGACCCCGAGCGGGTCGGCTCGATCACGAGCCGGGTGCTCGCGTCTCTCGCAGCCCGAGTGAACGAGTACGGCGGGCACGTGGACAAGCTCACCGGCGACGGGATCATGGCCGTGTTCGGCGCCCCTACCGCGCATGAGGACGATCCCGAGCGGGCAGTCCGGGCCGCCTGGGCGATGCAGGCGGCGGTGCGTCGGCTGGTGACCGAGGAGCTCGGCGGCGGCCGGCGTCTCGGGCTGCGGGTAGGGCTCAACACGGGCGAGGTGCTAGCCGGTGTCCAGGCCGGCCTGTCCTACACAGTGGTCGGCGACACCGTGAACACGGCCGCCCGGCTCTCGGATGCCGCGACCGTCGGCTCGGTCATCGCCGGCCGCGAGACCGCCGCCGCCACCATGCACGTGGCCTCCTGGCGGTCGCTGGATCCCCTGCGCCTCAAGGGAAAGCGCGACCCGGTCGCGGCTTTCGAGCTCGTCGGCCTTCGCGGTGGCGGAGCACCCCGCATCGGCACCGGCGTCGAGGCGCAGCTGATCGGCCGCGACGCTGAGCTCGGACTGCTGCGCGGGCGGCTCATCGAGGTGGCCGACTCCTCGCGGCAGGCGACGGTGGTGATCACCGGGGAGGCCGGCGCCGGCAAGACGAGGATCGCCATCGAGCTCGCGCGCGCCGCCGGTGAGGTGCGCGGCGCTCAGGTGCTGTGGGGCCGCTGCTCGCCCTACGGCGAGGGGCGCGAGCTGGCGCCGCTCGCCGACTGGGTGCGCACCGCGTGCGGGATCGATGAGGGCGCCACGCCCGAGTCCGCCGCAGCGGCGGTGGTGCGGACACTGCGACGGCTCGACCACCCGTCGTACTCGGGGCCCACTCCTATCGGTCTTGCCGACGCGCTCTTCGAGCTGCTCGGGCTCACCGAGGTGGCGCCGTCCACCCCGAGGGACGGCGCCGCGCCCGGTGCGACGGGTACGGCGGGTGCGGCGATCGCAGCCGTCGTGCAGCTCGTCAGCGCACTGACCGCCGACGGTCCCGTGCTGCTCGTCGTCGACGACCTGCAGTGGGGCAGCCCCGAGACGCGCGCGGCCGCGGCCTCTGTGGCGGCGCAGGCCAGCGGCCCGGTGCTGCTGCTGCTGCTCGGTCGCAGCGACTTGGTCGCCGAGGGGGACTGGTGGCAGCTCGCGCCGGACCCGGTGCTGCTGCCGCTGCTCCCCCTGGACCGGGCCTCCGCGGAACGGCTGCTGCGGGTCTACCTCGGTGGCGAGCCGCTCGACGACGCCGCACGGGACGCCGTGCTCGACCGCGCCGAGGGCAACCCGTTCTTCCTCGGCGAGCTGCTCCAGCTGCTTATCGACCGAGGGCTGCTGCAGCGCACTGACGGGGTGTGGCGGCTGAGCTCCGAGCTGCCGGAGGACGTGCTGCCCGCCGGCGTCCAGGCGGTCCTCGCGGCGCGCATCGACGATCTGCCTCCCACCAGCCGGGCCGTGCTGCGTGACGCGTCGGTGGTCGGGACGCGCTTCCCGGCCGACGCGGTGGTGGCCCTCGGCGGTGAGGAGGCCGTGGTGCGCCACGCTCTTGACGACCTGGTCGACCGCGGCATCCTGCGGATCACCAGGGACGGCACGTACGCGTTCCAACACGCACTCACGCGCGACGTCGCCTACTCCGTGGTGCCGAAGTCAGACCGGGCCCGCCGGCATGCGGCGGTCGCGCGCTGGTCCGCGGGACGGCTCACCGGTTCACCCGCCGACGTGGACGCCACCGTGGCCGCGCACGGGGAGCGGGCCCTCGCACTCGCCAAGGAGATGCGGCTGCCCAACGACGACTCGGTGTGGCGCGCCCGCACCGTGACCGTCGAGGCGTTGACCCGACTCGGCCAGGCCGCGCTCGCCCGGGACGACAACGAGGCTGCCTCCGCCTTGTTCACGCGAGCACTCGACGCGGCGGCAGGGCACGTGCCGGACGCGTACGTCGGACGTGCCGCAGCCCGCGTCTCCCAGCACGAGCTGACCGAGGCGAGGAAAGACCTCGACCGGGTGCTGGGCAGTGACGACCCGCGCATCAGGGCGGCTGCCCTCGCCGTACTCGGCGACCTGCTCCGCAAACGCGGCGACGAGGCCGGTGCGACCGAGGCGCTCGTCTCCGCCCTCGCGCTCGCGTCGGACCACGGCGACGACCGGGTCGCAGGGGACGCGCTGCGGCAGCTGGGCCTGATCGAATACTTCGGCGGCCGGATGCACGCGGCGGAGGAGCGCTTCCGCTCGGCGCTCGCGCTCGCGGAGCGGGTGGGTGACACGCGCGGTGCCGGGTGGGCGCTGCAGCACCTGGCCTGGAGCGCCACCACGCGGGGCGACTACGAGCTCGCCGAGCGGACGCTGATCGCGGCGGCCAAGGTCTTCGAGAGCTTGGACGACAGCGGTGGACTGTCCTGGACCGCGGGCACCGAGGCCTTCGTGCGACTGCTCCAAGGGCGACTGCGCACCGCCCGCGAGCTGGCGCAGGGGCTGCTGATGCTCGGCGAGCAGCTCGGGGACCGCTGGGGGATCGCTGCCTGCCTCACGATCGATGCGCACGCTGCCGCCGAGCTCGGTGACGTGACGCTGGGCCGGGCAGAGGCGGAGCGCGCCTGCGCTGCGTTCGCCGAGCTCGGTGATGCCTGGGGTCAGGCGCTGGCGCTTGTCTCCGCCGGTGTGGCGGCGCGTGACGCGGGTGAGCCCGATGTCGCCTGTGGTCACTTCGAGCAGGCACTGCGCGTGGCGGAGGAAGGGGGGCACACGGTGGTGCTGTCGCTGGCGCTGGTGGGCCTGGGTTACGCCAACCTCGACCGCGGTGACCTGGCCGCGGCCGAAGCCGCCGCCTACCGCGCGGTGGCTGTCGTCGCCGGGCTCTCCCTCGAGCCACACGGTGTGGTGGCCGCCCAGGTGCTGCTCGCCCAGGTGCTGCGCGCCCGCGGACGGGTCGAGGAGGCGCTCGAGTTGCTCGACGCCGCGCAGGACGTCACCGAGCCGTCGCTGCTGTTCCCGCTACGGCAGGCCCTCGCGCACCGGGCGGGAGCGCTGCTCGAGGCGGGGCGAGCCGAGGAGGCGTTGGCGACCGCGCGGCAGGCGGTCGCCGTGCCCGCCGAGGACATCCGCTCCCAGGTGGTCGCGCTGCGCGTCCTGGGCGCGACGCTGGGAGCTTGCGGCGACAGGGCGGGGGCCCAGGCCGCCCTGGAGGAGGCCCTGGCCATCGCCACGGCGACCGAGCAGCGCACCGAGGTGGCCGCGACCGAGCGAGCGCTCGCCGCCCTCTGACCCCGCGGGTGCGGCGGGGGGCGGGTACGACGGGGGCGGGTACGACGACGTGCGGGGTCAGCGCGCGCGGCGGGTGAGGCGCTCCTGATCGAGCAGCACGACGCTGCGCCCCTCCAGTCGCAGCCACTGCCGGTTGGCGAAGTCGGCGAGCGCCTTGTTCACCGTCTCCCGTGACGCGCCGACGAGCTGGGCCAGCTCCTCCTGGGTCAGGTCGTGGTCGACCCGGACCCCGTCGCCTTCGGTGTGGCCGAAGCGGTCGGCGAGATCGAGCAGCGCCTTGGCCACCCGGCCCGGCACGTCGGAGAACACCAGGTCGGCGAGTGCTTCGTTGGTGCGCCGCAGCCGCCGGGCCAGCGCCGCGAGAAGCTGCTGCGAGACCTCGGGCCGGCCGGTGAGCCAAGGCTCGAGAGCGCCGTGCGAGAGGGAGACCACGGTCGTGTCGGTGACAGCTGATGCGGTCGCGGTGCGCGGCCCCGGATCGAAGAGGGACAGCTCGCCGAACATGTCGGCGGGGCCCATCACAGCCAGCAGGTTCTCGCGACCGTCAGCGGCAGTGCGGGCGAGCTTGACCTTGCCGTCGATGACGACGAACAGCGCGTCGCCCGCATCCCCCTCGCGGAAGATGACGTCTCCACGAACGAGGTCCTGGCGCACCAGCGAGGTCTGCAGAGCCGCCGACGCGTCGTCGTCCAACGCGGCGAAAAGCGGCACCCGCGACAGCACCTCGTCCATGACTCCCTCCCCTGTTGGGGGGAGTCTGCCGCACCGCAGGGTCAGGCGGTTGCGCGGCGTCGCGCTTCGGGACGCAGCGGCAGCGCGAGCAGCGCCAGTGCGGGCTCGTCCTTGTAGCGCGCGACCAGCTCCTGCGTGGCGCTGGACAGCCGACGGTGCAGCGCGGCGCGGTAGGCCGACAGCCGGCTCTCGGCCTCGGTCAGGTCGGCCTCGAGGCGGGCGTTCCAGACCGCGTCACCGGCGACCGGGAAGCGGTCCCACAGCTCGCCGAGGTCGGGCAGCGGGGGGACGTCGTCGATGGGCACGATGTCGACCAGGGCGGTGCGACCTGTGCCGGCCGAGGCCTGCACGAGCACGTCGCGGAGGTGCTCGAGACCAGCGCCGTCCTCACCTGCACGCACCAGGTCCAGGCGGGCCTGAACGATGCGACGCCAGTAGGAGACGCGGCTCTCCTCGTGGCCCAGCGCGGTCCGGTAGGTGCGCAGCGCCTCGAGGGTGAGGTGGGCGAACTCCGGCTGCCGCACCGGCTCCGGGCGGGCGGCGCCGCGCGGGCGCGTGCCCACGGCGGGTTGTGCCCCCATTGCGTCCTCCTCGTGCTCCCTGTCGTGGCCGCCGTAACGATGGCCTCATTGCCGCATCGGCCCCTGCGGGCAGCACTTGAGCCATGTCACCCGAGCGGCTCACAGTCCCCGCGCAGCCCCGGAGCGCGCTGCGGGCCGCCACGTAGGCTCGCGGACGTGCCTGATGCCGCTGAGCAGCCCACCCCGACCGGGGAGAGCCGGCTCGCCCTTGTCAGGCGCGCGCGCCGCATCAACCGCGAGCTGGCCCTCGCCTATCCCGACGCGCACTGCGAGCTGGACTTCCGCTCGCCGCTCGAGCTGCTGGTGGCCACGATCCTGTCGGCGCAGTGCACGGACAAGCGGGTGAACCTGGTGACGCCGGCGCTGTTCGCGCGCTACCCCACGGCGGCGGACTACGCGGCCGCGGACCGCGACGAGCTCGAGCGGATGATCCAGTCCACCGGCTTCTACCGGAACAAGACGACGAGCATCCTCGGCATGGCGCAGGCACTGTGCGAGCGCTACGGCGGTGAGGTGCCCGGCCGGCTCAAAGACCTCGTGAGCCTGCCCGGGGTCGGCCGCAAGACGGCGAACGTCGTACTCGGCAACGCCTTCGGTGTCCCCGGCATCACCGTCGACACGCACTTCGGTCGGCTGGCCCGACGGTTCGGCTGGACCGCCGAGGAGGACCCGGTCAAGGTCGAGCACGAGGTGGGTGCGCTGCTGCCTCGCAAGGACTGGACGCTGCTCTCGCACCGCATGATCTGGCACGGCCGGCGCTGCTGCCACGCCCGCCGCCCGGCGTGCGGTGCCTGCCCGCTGGCCCCGCTCTGCCCGTCGTTCGGCCTCGGCCCCACTGACTCCAAGCTCGCGGCCAAGCTGCTGCGCTCGCCTTCGCAGATGCAGGACATCGCATGAGACGGCTGCTGGTGCTCTTTGCACTGCTGCTCACCGCCTGCACAGGAGGGGGTGCGAGTACGACGGGCGCGGGTCCCTCGCCCGCTCCGGCGTTCTTTGACCCATGTCCGCGAGCCGACGCGCCCAAGGTTGACGGCGGCCTGCCCTCCATCACACTGGGCTGCCTGGGCCGTGGCTCCAAGGTCAACCTTGCTGCGCTGCGTGGACCGCTGGTCGTCAACGTGTGGGGTTCCTGGTGCGGGCCGTGCCAGGAGGAAGTGCCTGCGCTGCAGGCGTTCTACCTCAAGGCCAAGGGCAAGGTCGCGCTGCTGGGGGTCGACTACAACGACACCCGGGGGAGCGCGCAGGACTTCGCCGGGCACATCGGCATGACCTACCCGTCGGTGGTCGCGGTGGACACGGAGATCCGCGGCCACCAGCCCTTCGTCTTCAGCGGATTGCCCATGACTGTGTTGGTGGACGCCTCCGGCAAGGTCGTCCACGTCGAGCGCACGCCGTTCACCAAGGTCGGCCAGCTCGAGCGTCTTGTCGCCCTGCACCTCGGTGTGAGCCTGTGACCCACCCCGACTGGATCGACCCGCTGGTCCAGGCTGCGCGCCGCATCAAGCCCGAGCAGCTGAGCCGGTTCCTCCCGCCCGACGAGGGGGGCCGGGAGTCGG
>JAVEEJ010000152.1 GCA_030840515.1 Frankiaceae bacterium
GATGGTGGCACCCGCCCGTTCCGCGTGCACGTGCGCGACCCATCGTTTGTGAACCTGCAGGCCAGCCCCGCTGTCTGCGAAGGCGGGATGGTGGCTGACGTCATCGCCGCCGTCGCCAGCCTCGACCCCGTCATGGGCGGAGTGGACAGGTAATGCCGCTCACGGACCAGACGCGTGCCGCTGCACGCGAGATCATCGCGCGCTACCCCAAGGCGCGATCGGCGCTGCTGCCGATGCTGCACCTCGTGCAGTCGGAGGAGGGCTACGTCAGCCCGGCCGGCATCGCCCTGTGCGCCGAGGAGCTCGAGCTCACCAAGGCGGAGGTCGCCGCCGTGGCGACCTTCTACTCGATGTACAAGCGGCGTCCGGCCGGCGACTACCACGTCGGCGTGTGCACCAACACGCTGTGCGCGGTGCTCGGCGGGGATGCGATCTTCGACAGCCTCAAGGAGCACCTCGGGGTCGGGCACAACGAGACCACGCCCGACGGCAAGGTCAGCCTCGAGCACATCGAGTGCAACGCGGCCTGCGACTTCGCACCGGTGGTGATGGTGAACTGGGAGTTCTACGACAACCAGACCCCGCAGTCGGCTCGCGAGCTCGTTGACGCTCTCCGCGGCGGTAACCCACCGGCGCCCACGCGCGGGCCAGACAGCCTGTGCACGTTCAAGCAGGTGTCGCGGCTGCTCGCGGGCTTCGACGACGGCCGCTCGGGCGAAGGCGTCGCGGCGGGTCCGGCCACCCTCATCGGCCTGGACATCGCCAAGCAGCGCGGCGACGACGCACCGCCGTACTCGTCGCCCCCGTCCTCCGACGACAACGACGCCGACTCGGGCGCAGCAGATGCGCGGGAGGGCTGAGGCCGTGCTGACTCCTGTGCTGTCCCGCCACTGGGACGACCCGCAGATCCACACCATCGACGGCTACGAGAGCCACGACGGGTACCTCGCCGCGCGCAAGGCGCTGGCGATGGACCCCGACGCGGTGATCCAGCTCGTGAAGGACTCGGGCCTGCGGGGCCGCGGCGGTGCGGGCTTCCCGACGGGGATGAAGTGGGGTTTCATCCCGCAGGGCGACGGCAAGCCGCACTACCTCGTGGTCAACGCTGACGAGAGCGAGCCGGGCACCTGCAAGGACGTGCCGCTGATGCTCGCCAACCCGCACGTGCTGCTCGAGGGCGTGATCATCGCGAGCTACGCGATCCGCGCGAAGCACGCCTTCATCTACGTGCGCGGTGAAGTGGCGCACGTGATCCGCCGGCTCAACCAGGCGGTCAAGGACGCCTACGCGAAGGGCTATCTCGGCGCCGACGCGTTCGGCACCGGCTACGGCCTCGATGTCATCGTGCACGCCGGCGCCGGTGCGTACATCTGCGGCGAGGAGACGGCGCTGCTCGACTCGCTCGAGGGCTACCGCGGGCAGCCGCGGCTGCGCCCGCCGTTTCCCGCGACCCACGGCCTCTACGCCTCACCGACGGTGGTCAACAACGTCGAGTCCATCGCGTCCGTGCCCGCGATCGTGCTGGGCGGGGCCGAGTGGTTCGGGTCGATGGGCACGGAGAAGAGCAAGGGCTTCACGCTCTACTCGCTGTCAGGGCACGTGAAGAACCCTGGCCAGTACGAGGCGCCGCTCGGCATCACGCTGCGCCAGCTCCTCGACCTAGCCGGCGGGATGCGCGACGGGCACCAGCTGAAGTTCTGGACGCCTGGGGGGTCGAGTACGCCGATCCTGACCGACGCGCACCTCGACGTGCCGCTCGACTACGAGGCGGTCGTCACCGCTGGGTCGATGCTCGGCACGAAGGCGCTGCAGTGCTTCGACGACACGACCTGCGTCGTGCGCGCCGTCCTGCGCTGGACCGAGTTCTACGCGCACGAGTCCTGCGGCAAGTGCACGCCGTGTCGCGAGGGCACCTACTGGATGGTGCAGATCCTCGAGCGGCTCGAGAAGGGCGAGGGGACCGAGGAAGACCTCACCACCCTGCTCGACACCTGCGACAACATCTTCGGCCGCTCCTTCTGCGCACTGGGCGACGGCGCGACAAGCCCGATCGTCAGCGGCATCCAGCTCTTCCGTGAGGAGTTCGTCGCGCACATGACGCAGGGTGGCTGCCCGTTCGACCCGATCGCCTCCACGGTGTTCGCCAGTGCGCCACCCGCTGGGGTGGGTGCCCGATGACCGCCATCGCTCAGCCCCCAGCCGGAGGGCTTCCGGCGGAGCGTCCGGCCGACGCGGTGACCGTCACGATCGACGGCATCGAGGTGGTGGTGCCCAAGGGCACGCTCGTGATCCGCGCCGCCGAGCAGATCGGCATCCAGATCCCGCGCTTCTGCGACCACCCGCTCCTCGAGCCGGTCGGCGCCTGCCGGCAGTGCATCGTCGAGGTCGAGGGCCAGCGCAAGCCACTCGCGTCCTGCACCACGACCGTCACCGATGGGATGGTCGTCAAGACCCAGCTCACGTCCCCCGTGGCCGACAGGGCCCAGAAGGGGACGATGGAGCTGCTCCTGATCAACCACCCGCTCGACTGCCCGGTGTGCGACAAGGGCGGCGAGTGCCCGCTGCAGAACCAGGCGATGACGAACGGCGGCGCCGAGTCGCGCTTCCACGACGTGAAGCGCACCTATCCGAAGCCGGTCGCGATCTCCGACCAGGTCCTGCTCGACCGGGAGCGCTGCGTGCTCTGCGCGCGTTGCACGCGCTTCTCCCAGGAGATCGCCGGCGACCCGTTCATCGAGCTGTTCGAGCGGGGGGCGCTTGAGCAGGTGGCGATCTACGAGGACGAGCCCTTCGAGTCCTACTTCTCAGGCAACACGGTGCAGATCTGCCCGGTGGGTGCGCTGACCGGCGCGTCCTACCGGTTCCGCGCCCGGCCGTTCGACCTGGTCTCCACACCCAGCGTGTGCGAGCACTGCGCGAGCGGTTGCTCGCTGCGCACCGACTGGCGTCGCGGCAAGGTGCAGCGCCGCCTTGCCGGCGACGACCCGCAGGTGAACGAGGAGTGGAACTGCGACAAGGGTCGCTGGGCGTTCCGCTACACCACGGCCGGCGACCGCGTGACCACGCCGCTGGTCCGGGACGAAGAAGGCTTCCTGCGTCCGGTCTCCTGGACCGAGGCGCTGGAGCGCGCTGCGGAGGGCCTGCGTGCAGCCGGCAGCTCGGTCGGGTTCCTCCCGGGCGGGCGCGTGACGCTCGAGGACGCCTACGCCTGGTCGAAGTTCGCGCGCGTGGTGGCCCGGAGCAACGACATCGACTTCCGGGCGCGTCCGCACAGCTCCGAGGAGGCCGACTTCCTCGCGGCGCGGGTAGCGGGTCGGTTCATGGAGGTCGAGTACGCCGACCTCGAGCGCTCGCCCATGGTTCTGCTCGCCGGCTTCGAGCCCGAGGAGGAGTCCCCCATCGTCTTCTTGCGGCTCCGTAAGGGCGTTCGCAACGGGGCGACGCGGGTCGCGGCGCTGGCACCCATGACGACTCCGGCGCTTCGCAAGACGCAGGCCACGCTGCTGCAGACCGCGCCGGGCACCGAGGCGGAGTGGCTGAGGGCGCTGGCCGGCGGCACCGAGCTCGAGGGAGCAGCGCGCGATGTCGCCGATGGACTCGGGCAGGCCGGTGCCGTGATCCTCGTCGGCGAGCGGCTTGCCGAGTCGCCAGGCGCGCTCGCGGCGGCAGCGGCGTTGTCCGAGGCGACTGGCGCACGGCTGGCGTGGGTCCCGCGCCGCGCGGGCGACCGCGGCGCGGTCGAGGCCGGCCTGCTGCCGAACCTGTTCCCGGGTGGGCGGCCGCTCGGCGACGCCAGCGGGCTCGCGGGCTGGGACGAGGCGCCGGGCGAGCCCGGCCGTGACCTCAACGCCATGATCGCGGCCGCCGCTGATGGTTCGCTCGGTGCGCTGGTGGTCGGCGGTGTCGACCCCGCGGACCTGCCAGACCCTGAGGCGGCGCTCGACGCGATGGAGCAGGTGCCCTTCTTGGTCTCGCTCGAGCTGCGTGAGAGCGCGGTGACCGCCCGGGCCGACGTCGTGCTGCCGGTGGCTCCGGCGGTCGAGAAGGGTGGCACCTACCTCGACTGGGAGGGGCGGGCCCGGGACTTCGAGCCGGTCCTTCGCGGCACGGGTGCGGTGAGTGACGCGCGTGCGCTGCATGTGCTCGCCGAGGAGCTCGGGGTCGACCTGGGACTGGGCAGCACCGAGCAGGTGCGCGCAGAGATCGGCGCCGTGCCGCCGTTCACCGGCAGCGCACCCGACCTGTCGAGTGCAGACATCCCGGAGCCGCCCACACCGCGGCGCGGCGAGGCGGTCCTCGCGACGTGGCACCACCTGCTCGACGCGGGTCGGCTGCAGGACGGCGAGCCCAACCTGGCCGGCACCGCGCGGCGAGCCCGCGCCAGGCTCAACGCGGCCACCGCTGCCGAGCTGGGTCTGGCCGAGGGCGACCCGGTGCAGGTGAGCACCGACCGCGGCTCACTCACCCTGCCGCTGCTGCTCGCCGACCTGCCCGACCGGGTGGTGTGGGTGCCGACGCAGAGCGAGGGTGCCGGAGTCAGGGCGCAGCTCGCCGCGGCCAACGGCTCCGTCGTCCGTGTCTCCCGCGGAGGTTCCTCGTGATCACCGCCGTGCACGTGCTGGCCTCGCAGGAGGACACCCTCAGCACCTTCGGCCATGACCCGTGGTGGCTGATCGGCGGCAAGGCCGTCGCGATCTTCGCCGTACTCGTCCTCATCACGTTGCTGATGATGTGGGTCGAGCGTCGCGGCATCGCGCGGATGCAGCAACGGCTCGGACCCAACCGGGTAGGTCCCTACGGACTTGGTCAGGGGCTGGCGGACGGCATCAAGCTGGCCCTGAAGGAAGACATCATCCCGGCGATCGTCGACAAGCCGGTCTACCTGCTGGCTCCGGTGCTCGCGGCGATGCCGGCCTTCATGGCCTTCGGTGTCATCCCGCTGGGCAGCACCGTCTCCATCGCCGGCCACGTCACCCGACTGCAGCTGTCGGACCTTCCCGTTGCCGTGCTCTACGTGCTCGCGATGAGCTCGATCGGGGTCTACGGCATCATCCTGGCCGGCTGGTCCAGCGGGTCGACCTACCCGCTGCTCGGCGGCCTGCGGTCCGCGGCGCAGGTCATCTCCTACGAGGTGGCGCTGGGGCTGTCTCTGGTCGCGGTGTTCCTCCAGTCCGGCTCGCTGTCCACGGCTGAGATCGTGAACAGCCAGGCCCACCAGTGGGCGATCATCACGACCGGCGTGGTGCCCTTCGCCATCTACTGCGTGAGCGCGGTGGGAGAGACCAACCGTGCGCCGTTCGACCTCCCTGAGGCCGAGGGGGAGCTGGTCGGCGGGTTCCACACGGAGTACTCGTCGCTGAAGTTCGCCATGTTCTTCCTCGCCGAGTACATCAACATGACCACGGTCTCGGCGCTGGCCACCACGATGTTCCTCGGCGGCTGGCGACCCTTCTGGCCGTTCTCGCTGTTCGGCTGGGCCGACAACGGCTGGGTCACCCTCATCTGGTTCTTCCTCAAGCTCAGCGTGCTGCTGTTCGGCTTCGTCTGGGTGCGCGCCACGCTGCCGCGGCTGCGCTACGACCAGTTCATGTCCTTCGGCTGGAAGCGGCTCATCCCGCTGGCCCTGGTCTGGCTGCTCATCGTCGCGTCGCTGCGTGTGATCAGCCCGCACCTCGCCGCCAACCGGACCCGGCTCATCCAAGCGGTGGTGGGTCTGCTCGTGCTCGCGCTGCTGCTGTCCTTCTGGCCGCAGAAGGCCCCGCCGCCAGCAGTCGAAGAGACCGGTCCGGTCGAGTTCGACCCCTTCGCCGGGGGCTTCCCGGTGCCACCGCTGCCCGGGCAGGTGCTGCCCGGAGCCCCGGTCGAGGGCCGACAGGAGGTCACTGGTGGCTGACAGCTCGGCAACTCCGCAGA
>JAVEEJ010000288.1 GCA_030840515.1 Frankiaceae bacterium
GCATGCTTGCCCTCACCGCCTCGCTCGCCGCCTGCGCGGGCAGCAAGGCGAACAACGACGCGAAGGGCACATCGCCCACCCCCACCCCGACCGTCGCGGCGAAGGTGTTCACGGAGGCCCAGGCGAAGTCCGCCCTGCTGGTCGCCTCCGACGTGCCTTCGGGCTACCAGGTGGACAGCGAGTACACCCACGACGACCTCCCGGGGGGCTGCCCCGCGTACGACGCGGCGGTGGCCGCCCAGACAAGCGCCGCGCCGACCTGGGTGGTGGCCAGCTACGGCAAGGGCGACACCGACTTCTCAGTAGATGAGGAGATCGCCGTCTTCACCGATGCCGCTGAGGCTGCCGCGACGCTGCAGACGCTCACCTCGGCCTACGCCACGTGCGGCGAGTGGAAGGTCAGTGCCGGCGGCCTCACGGGAACCATCAAGATCACCCCGTCGAGCGCGCCCAGCCTTGGCGAGGGTGCGCAGAAGTACCTGTTCGAGGGTGCCGCAGGCGGCGACTCGTTCAAGGGGGAGCAGTACGTCGTGCAGGTGGGCAACGCGCTGGTCTACGTGGATGAGGGTGGCGGCAGCGACTTCCACGACGACCCGGCGCTCGACCTACCGGGCCTGACCGCGACCCTGGCGGCGCGGCTCAACCAGCAGGCGTGATCGCTCGTCGACCAGCGCGGGTCAGAAGCGCTGGTTGACGTTGCGCAGCCAGGCGCGGGCACGGGCCGTGGCGTGCCTGCGCTCGGCCCGGAGGTCCAGCGCGCGACCGGCGGAGGCGGGGACCGAGCCCTCCCTGCGGTCGAGCCGACGGGCGACGCCGGACGCCACCCAGTAAGGACTCCAGACACCAAGTAGCAGCAGGATCAGCGTCACGACGACGACCGCGACGACCAGACCGAACAGCGCCAGCAAGGCCATGCGTTGAGGCTAGACGGAGGATGCACGTGAAGCGACGGGTTGTGCTGGCTGTTGCCGTGTCTGCGGCCGTGGCCTTGATGACGGCCGGCTGCTCCAGTGGCAAGGCGAAGCCGGCGGCCGTCACAGGTCCCACGTACACGCCCACCCAGGCAAGTGCCGCAGTCATCCTCGCGACCGACCTGCCGACTGGCTACGCGAAAGACCCGGGCTACCGCCACGACCCGGTGCCCGGCGGTTGCGCCGCCGTCGACGCGGTGCTGAAGACGGACAGCCAGCTCGCACCCAGCTACTCCGTCGCGAGCTACCGCAACGGCGACTCGCAGAGCTCGGTCGACCACGAGGTCGCCCTCTATGCCACGCCGGCGGCGGCCGCCGCTCAGTTCGACGCGCTGATCAAGGCGCTGAAGGCGTGTCCTTCCTGGAGCATCAGCCTCGGCGGCGCAACCGCGACGCTGAGCCTCACGCCCAGCCGGCCGGACGTGATCGGCAAGCGGTCCGCCGTGCTGGACCTGAAGGTCGACTCGGCAGCTGAAAAGTTCCGCGGCCGCGAGGTTCTCGCGGTGTCCGGCAACGCGCTCGTCTCGCTGGCGGAGAGCGGGCCTGCGGGCAGCAACGACGACCCCAGGATCGACCTGCTCACCTTGACGACAAAGCTCGTCCAGCGGCTGCGGGCGCAGGCCGGCTGACGGCGGCTGGGCAAACGGCAGTCGGCTAGGCCGGTCCCACCAGGTCGGCCACGATCGCCGCCGAGAGGATCACCAGCGGGAGACCACCGCCGGGGTGTGCCGAACCGCCGACCAGGAACAACCCGGGCACCGGTGAGCGGTTGGCCGGGCGCAGGAAGGCCGAGCGGGCGCCGTTGCTCGACGTGCCGTAGATCGCGCCGCCGGGGGAGCAGCTGTCCCGCTCGATGTCGGCGGGCGTGCGGACCCGTCGTACTCGCACCCTCGTGCGCACGTCGTGGCCGCGCTCGGCGAGCAGCGAGAGGACGCGGTCGGCGTATGCCTGCGCCATCCCGGGCGCGTCCCAGTCGACCTCTCCCTGGCGCGGGGCGTTGACGAGCACGAACCACGACTCGCTGTCGTCATCGGGCCGCAGCGCCGCGTCATCCGGCGCGGAGATGTAGATGGCCGGGTCGTCGACGACACGTCCGTCACGCAGCGCGTCGAACTCCGCGTCGTAGTCGGCGGGGAAGAGCACCGTGTGGTGACGCAGGCCTGCGGTGCGACCGGAGAGCCCGAGGAGCAGGACGAAGGCCGAGTACGACGGCGTCGCGCGACGGATCCGCCGAAGCAGCGCAGGTCGGGGGAGGAGGCGGTCGTAGAGGGTGGAGGCGTCGACCCCGGAGACCACGACGTCGGCAGGGAGCACCTCTCCCGAAGCCAGCCGGACGCCGCTGACCCGGGATCCCTCGGTCAGCACCTGTGCCACGGAGGTGTCGCACCGGATCCGAGCACCGCACTCCTGCGCGCGCTCCGCGGTCGCTTCGGCGATGCGGCGCAGGCCACCCGGCACATACCAGGCGCCGAAGGCCTGCTCGACGTAAGGGACGCAGGCCAGTGCCGCCGGTGCCCGTCGCGGGTCGGAGCCTGAGTAGGTGGCGTAGCGGTCGAGCAGCATCTGCAGCCGTGGGTCGCGGAGGTAGCCGCTGCCGAGTTCGCGCAGCGAGGACCAGGGGGCCACCGTCCGGACGTCCCGTGGTCGGCGGATCGCCATCCGGGCCATGGCTGCCACGCCCTCGAGAGGCGCCTCCACGAAGTCGCGCCGGGTGGCCTCCCAGATGGCGGAGGCCCGCTGCATGAGCCTGGTCCAGTCCGCCCCGGCATCGCCGCCGAGCGCAGCCGAGAGGGCGCGTTCGACGTCGACCGGTCCGGTGGCCGGCAGATCGAGCCGTGTCCCGTCGGCGAACCTGTAGTGCGCGATCGGCTGGATCGCGGCGAGGTCGAGCACCTTCTCCACTGGCTTGCCTGTCTTGCGGAACAGGTCACGCAGGGTCTGCGGGATGGTCAGCACCGAGGGGCCGGTGTCCCAGGAGAAGCCCGCTTCGGTGTGCCAGCCGAGCTTGCCTCCGACAGTGGCGGCCTGCTCGAGGACCACGACCTCGTGCTTGAGCCGGGCCAGCCTGGCCGCGGCTGCGAGGCCTCCCATGCCCGCGCCGATCACGACGACCCGGCTCACTGCCTGGCTCCGGCGAGGATCGGCCTGCCCTTCCAGGTGAGCCGGCCGCGGCGGTGGTCGAGGACCGATGCCACGACGAGCCAGCCGAACAGCAGCACCGACACCGGGTGGAGCAGCGCGTCGATCCGCCGCCCTCCGGTGCGCCCCGCCGCCGACCACCGACCGACCACACCGAGCCCGTAGGCGATGCCGGCGGCCTTCCCCCGGCCGGCGCCAAGAGCGGCGAGCGGCGCGATGTAGAGGGCGATCAGCAGCAGCGCGACAGCGAGGCCACGGCCGGGAGAGCCGAACGCGGTCCACAGCGACTTGGCGTATCCGGCGCGCAGCTCACGCCACCCGCTGTACATGCGGCAGCGCGCGAGGGCGGAGCCGTCGGCGAAGCCACCGCGAACGCCGCTCGCCCGGAGTCGGCGCGCGAGCGCGATGTCGTCGAGCACCTCGTCGCGCACCGCGAGGTGACCGCCGGCGGCCCGGTAGAGCGCAGCGTCGACGGCGAGCAGCTGGCCGTTGGCTGCGGCGAGCGAGAGCCGAGGTGAGCGCTCGGCGCGACGCAGCGGCAGGAACGTCAGCCACGACCACTGCAGCAGCGGCTGCACGAGTCGCTCCGCCCAGCTGCAGGCCCGTTGGCGCGGGTAGGGCGAGACGAAGCCCAGGTCGTTCGAGCGCAGCAGCGCCACAGTGCGCGCGATGCCGTCGGGTGCGAGTACGACGTCGGCGTCGAGGAAGACCAGCACGTCACCTGACGCGGCGTCGGCTAGCTGCTGGCAGGCGAACGGCTTGCCCAGCCAGCCGTCGGGCAGCGGCGCTCCGACCAGCAGCCGCGCCCCAGGCAGCTCACGGAGGACGACCTCGGCTGTGCCGTCGGTCGACCCGTCGTCGAGCACCAGCAGCTCGCCATCGCTGATGCCGGTCTGCTCGTGCAGTGCACGAAGACACGGCACGACGCGGTGCGCTTCGTCGCGGACCGGCAGCAGAACGGAGACCCGTTCGGTGACCTGCCCCGCAGGCTCCGCGGGTGGGCGTCGCATCAGGTGCCCGTTGACGAGCGTCTGCCAGGTGAGCAGCGCGAGGATCACCACAACGGCGTCGAGCGTGAACGTCACGGTGCTCGTCGGGAGGTCACCGAGACGAGCAGCGGGATGCCGACCAACGCCATGGCCACGCCGCCCCACAAGGCAACGGCGTGCTCGTCGAAGAACGCGAGGAAGGCGAGCGTGGATGACAGCCAGGTCCACACCCACAACGTCAACGGCGCGGCGTCCTCGGCGCGGTGCCGCGGAAGGACGGACAGCAGGGTCATCAGCACGAGGGAGACGCCGAGCCACCCGAGGTAGTTGGTGACGGGTACGGCGTCCACTCCCGGCAGGTGCGGGCTCGGATGGGTCCATCGCCAATGGCCCGCTTCGGTCATCTGCGGGTCGAGGAACAGGTCCCAGCTGGCGAGCGCCCAGGCACCGACGAGCACCTCGGCGCGACGGCTGCGGGTGAGCCGCCGGGCCACAAGCAGTGAGGGGTAGGCCATCATCGCCCAGGCCAGCGGGACGACAACGGGGACACCGTCGACCAGTGAGCCCAGCGAGTCGCCGTACTCGTAGTCCCCGAACGGGTAGCCCGTGTGCACCCCGATGGTCTCGGCGGCCAGACCGACACCGACGGCGAGGAGCAGGTAGCCGAGCGCCCAGGCCCAGCCCCGCCAGAAGGCGGCGTGCAGCGCGGACGCAGCGGCGAAGGTCGCCACGATCGCCACCGTGAGCTGGTCGCGCCGGTCGCCGTGCACCAGTGGGTAGGCGATCTCGAGGCCGACGACCGCCAAGGTGAACAGCCAGACTGTGGCGCGCGCGAGCGGGGTGGGACCACGGGACCATCCGGACGCGCGCACAGGCGAAGCCTAGGGAGCCGGTCGGCGGAGCACGCGCGCGAGCGGCGTCGGGCGCCGGTCACGTAGCAGCACCTGGGCCGCTGACCGGCCGCTGGCGCCGAACACCCCGCCGCCGGGATGGGTGGAGGCGCCGCACAGGTAGACGCCAGGGACCGGCGCGCGGTAGCCGGACCATCCGGGCAGCGGCCGCAGCGCGAACATCGAGTCCAGCCCCATCTCCACATGCATGACGTTGCCGCGCAGCAGGCCCAGTTCGCGTTCGAGGTCGTGCGGCGACTGGACCAGCACGTGCTCGACGTGTTGCGAGAACCCGGGGGAGGCCCTGTCGAGCTGTGCCATGACGCCGTCGATCACCGCCGCCTCGTCGAAGTCCGCGTCGTAGTGGTGCCACTGCGCCCAGGCCGTGGTCAGGTGGTGGCCGGCCGGGGCGAGCGAGGGGTCGAAGGCGGTGTGCGGCATGACGAGCAGCGGCGGGTCCTTCGGGATCTCCTTGGCCAGGTAGTCGCCGTACGCGCGGCCGAGCTGGGAGCGGTCGCGAACCAGCAGCTGCATCGCGGCGGACGGCAGCGCCAGCGGTGCGGTGGACGCGATGCGCACCGGGACGCCGACGCCGTTGCCCACCCTCACCCGCTCGGCGGCGGCCTCGTCGCCGAGCAGGCGCGCCGTGACGACGGCATGGGTGCCGGACAGGACCGCGCGGGTCGCGATGACCTCGCCGGAGGCGAGCTTGACGGCGCTCGCGCTGCCCCCGCTGGCTTCGATGGAGGTGGCCGCGTCGCCGAGTCGGATGGTGCCGCCCAGCTCGCGGAAGCGGCGGCCCAGTGACTCGGAGAGCTCACCGCTTCCACCGATCGGTC
>JAVEEJ010000188.1 GCA_030840515.1 Frankiaceae bacterium
GTGGCGGCCGGGCTCGTGGCGGGCGGCGTACTCGTTCTCCTCAGCCAGACGCCCGGCGCCCTCGGGCGCCTCGCCGGCGCGATCAGCTCCCGGTGCCTGCCCGCCGCGCTGCGCACCGCGTTGGTCACCGCCCTCGCGGTCGGAGGCGCGGCCGGCCCCGCCCTTGCCGGCGTCGCGGCGGCCGACACCCCACGGCCCGGCACCAGCAGCCGGCTCCTCCCCGACCTGGACCGCCCCGCCCCGCCCACCCGCCACAGCACTCCGCTGGTGACCGCCGAGCAGCAGCTCACCGCCGAGGAGCAGGTCACGGGTACGACGACCCCCACGGCCGGCCCCCACCCGGCACACCGCGAGCCCGTTGCTCACTCCGTCGTGGTTCGGCCCGGCGACAGCCTCTGGCGCATCGCCGGCCGTTCGCTCGGCCCCACGGCGGACGTCCACGCGATCGCCGTCGCATGGCCGCAGTGGTGGGCGGCCAACCGCGCCGTCATCGGCAGCGACCCCGACCTGATCCAGCCCGGCCAGCACCTGTCCGCGCCCACCCACTGACCCACCTCGAGAGGACCCGCCATGACCACCAGCACGCTGCGCCGGCTGCCCGTCCCCGTCTGCCAGCCGCCCTACGACGACGAGCTGCCCGAGCGCCGCGAGCTGCCGACGCAGGGCGCGCTAGCGCTGCAGTTCGAGCTGCCGTCCCGGCTGCCGGTCGAACCCGTCGTTCCCCACCTGAGCCTGGTGCCGACGATCCCGGTCGAGCCGGACGACGACTGGGCGATGCCGCGGCACACCCCCTCGGCCGAGCTGCCCGAGCCCAAGCAGTGGGCGGGCCGGCTCACCCAGGCCGTCGTGGAGGTGATCGCCGGCGGACGCCCCGCCGCGCAGCTCGTGCGCTGGACCAGCCTCGACGTCTACGGCCAGCTGCAGCAGGCGGTCGGCCGCGCCGGGCGCAGCGCCGCGAGCAGCCGGATGCGCACCTCGCTCGCCGCGGTGCGGTCGGTGCACGTCAGCACGCCGGCCGACGGCGTCGCCGAGGTGTGCGCCGTGGTGGAGCAGGACCAGCGCCGTCGCGCGGTGGCCATGCGCCTGGAGGGGCGTGACGGCCGCTGGCAGTGCACGGCGCTCCAGGTCGGGTGACGGCTCAGAGCGCCTGCAGCACCGCCGTGGCGACCCCGGACGGGAGGCCGGTGACCTCCAACCCGTGCGCCTCCCCCGGGAGGCGCAGATACACCTTGCGATCGGTGCCCCGGTTGGACTGGGTCACGTACAGCACGGCATGGTCGCCGCTGACCGCCATGGCCTCACGTCCCGTCGCGGGGACCGCCACGAGCTCGAGGACCGCGCCCGTGGTCAGGTTCAGCCGCACCGCACGCGCCGGAGGGCCTCCGTCGCAGCACACGAGATTGGCGCGCTCGACCGCTAGTGCCGTGGTCGTGGTCGCCGACACCACGTTGTCGTACGCGTAGAACTGACGGTCACGGTCGGCCTTGGGCACGGGCACCTGACGGGAGCCCTTCAGCCAGCCTTTCGCCGTGCTGGCCGGGTCGAGACGCATCACCCGCAGACCGCTCCCTTCGTCGCTTTCCCCACCGACGCTGAGCGCGACCGCGTCCGTGCCGACCCAGGCCAGCGCACCCACTCCCAGGAATCCCAGGCACTCCTCGCCCTTGCTGGGCGGGCAGGACGGGTCATATGCGATCCGCCGGACGTTGCGGACGGCGTTGCCGTCGAAGTCGCCCACCAGCAGGTCCATCTGATAGCTCGGGTCGCCTGCGCTCTCGGTCCAGGCCAGCGCCTTGCCGTCGGCCCGGAGCGCAACCGCTGTCGGCGTGTGCGGCACGCCTGCGACCCGGTGCCCGACAAAGGCCCCCGGTGCGTAGCAGAGCAGCTGTCCGTCGGCGTCCTCGTGGCCGACCCGCTGCCAGGTGACGCACATCGTCGGGTTGCTGGCGGCCGCGAAGGCGATCGACGACGGTCGATAGTCCTTCGCCGGGCGACCCATCAGCCGCTGCCGGAGGGCGTGGCGCGCCGAGTCCACGCGGTAGACCTCGAGCGCCCCGGTGCTTCGCTCCAGCGCGACCAGGACGCTCACGGCGGGCGGCGTAGGCGTCGCCGATGGTGCCGCCGTCGCCGTCGCCGCTGCAGAGGCGGTCGCCGACGGGGAGGGCGGCTGGGTCGGCTCGGCCGTCGAGGAGCCCGACGACGTGCACCCGGTCACCGCGACCAAAGCGGTCCCGGCGACCAGCGCCCAGCGGCCCCGCACGCTAGTGCGCGCCGGGAGCGCCGTGGCAGTGCTTGTACTTCTTGCCCGAGCCGCAGGCACACGGCTCGTTACGGCCTTGCGAGGTGCCGATCGCCTGGCCCGGGTGCGCTTGCTGCCCGACCGCGGTGAGCGACCCGGGGCCAACGGGCGTGGCAGGGGGCCGCGTCGCGTCGCCGTCGATGGACGGTGCCGTGTACTGCAGGTTCTGCGGCCTTTCGGGGCGGCCGAAGTTCCCCAGCAGCGCCTTCGCGCGGGCCTCCGCGTCCTCTTGCGGCTCGGGGGCGATCTCCCCGATGGGGGCCATGCTCGGCGACTCGTCGACCTCCTCGGCGGCGTGCACTGCGTCGGCGACGTCGGCCGGCTCAGGGCTTCCCAGTCCCGCGGTGTCGGGCACGGCGTCCTGATACGAGTACGACGCGGGCTCGTCGATGGGCTCCGGCTCCGACTCGGAGAACGGGGCCGCGGACCGCTCCGGGACAGGCTGCGGCTGCATCGGCGCGGAGCCCTGAGCCGCGGCGCCGAGCGGAGGCGCAGGCGGCTGCGCAGGCGGCTGCGCAGGCGGCTGCGCGGCGGGAACCGGCGGCTCTGGAGCCGGAGCCTGCGGAGGGGTCGCCGGCTCCATGGTGGGCAGCGGCTGCGCCTCACCGAAGGACACCGACGGGGGCGGCGGCGCGGCCTCCTCGGGCTGTACCTCGACGTTGAACAGGTAGCCGACCGACTCTTCCTTGATCGACTCCATCATCTCGGCGAACATCGAGAACGCCTCGCGCTGGTACTCCACCAGCGGGTCGCGCTGACCCATGGCGCGCAGGCCGATTCCCTCCTGCAGGTAGTCCATCTCGTAGAGGTGCTCGCGCCACTTGCGGTCGAGCACCGAGAGCACCACGCGTCGCTCGAGCTCCCTGAGCACCTCGGGGCCGAGCTCTGACTCGCGGCGGTCGTAGGCGGCCTGCGCGTCCTCGACGATCTCGGCAGCGAGGAAGTCGCTGGACAGCGCGGACAGGTCCCCGCCGCCGGAGCGCTGGACCAGCTCCTCGACCGAGATGGCGACCGGGTAGAGGGTCTTGAGCGCGTTCCAGAGCTGGTCGAGGTCCCAGTCCTCCGGGAACCCGTCGGACGTGGCGCCCCGGACGTAGCCGTCGACGACGTCGTCGATCATGTGCCGGACCTGCTCGTGCAGGTCCTCGCCGTGCAGCACCTTGCGCCGCTCGTCGTAGATGACCGTGCGCTGGCGGTTGAGCACCTCGTCGTACTTCAGGACGTTCTTGCGGATCTCGAAGTTCTGCTGCTCGACCTGGGTCTGCGCCGAGCGGATCGCGTTGGAGACCATCCGCGACTCGATCGGGACGTCGTCGGGGATGTTCAGCCGGTCCATGATCGACTCGACCATCGCGCCGTTGAACAGTCGCATCAGGTCGTCACCGAGCGAGAGGTAGAAGCGCGACTCCCCCGGGTCGCCCTGCCGGCCCGAGCGTCCGCGCAGCTGGTTGTCGATGCGCCGCGACTCGTGGCGCTCGGTGGCGAGGACGTACAGCCCGCCGGCCTCGGTGACCACCTCGTGCTCGTCCTTGGTGCGCGCCTGTGCGCGCTGCAGCGCGGCCGGCCACTCCCGCTCGTAGGCCTCAGGGTCCTCGAGCGGTGAGAGGCCACGGGCCCGCATGTCAGCGGCGGCCATGAACTCGGAGTTGCCGCCGAGCACGATGTCGGTGCCGCGGCCGGCCATGTTGGTCGCCACGGTCACGGCACCCTTGCGCCCAGCCTGCGCGACGATCGCGGCCTCACGCTCGTGGTACTTCGCGTTAAGCACCTCGTGCGGGATGCCGCGTCGAAGCAGCATCTGCGAGAGCAGCTCGGACTTCTCGACCGAGACGGTGCCGACCAGCACCGGCTGGCCCTTCTCGTGACGCTCGGCGATGTCCTCCACCACGGCGTCGTACTTCGCCGCCTCGGTCTTGTAGACGGTGTCCTTCTGGTCGAGTCGGATCATCGGCTGGTTGGTGGGGATCGGCACAACGCCGAGCTTGTAGGTCTGGTTGAACTCCGCGGCCTCGGTGTCCGCCGTACCCGTCATCCCCGCGAGCTTGGCGTAGAGGCGGAAGTAGTTCTGCAGCGTGATCGTGGCAAGCGTCTGGTTCTCCTGCTTGATCTCCACGCCTTCCTTGGCCTCGATGGCCTGGTGCATGCCCTCGTTGTAGCGACGGCCGGCGAGCAGTCGTCCGGTGAACTCGTCGACGATCAGGACCTCGCCGTTCATGACGACGTAGTCCTTGTCCTTCTTGTAGAGCTCCTTGGCCTTGATCGCGTTGTTGAGGTAGCCGACGAGCGGGGTGTTCACGGACTCGTAGAGGTTCTCGATGCCGAGCTGGTCCTCGACGAACTCCACGCCCTCCTCGGTGATGGCGACCGTGCGCTTGCCCTCGTCGACCTCGTAGTCCTTGCCCTCGCCCGGCTCCAGCCGCTTGCCGAGGCCGGAGAACGTCGCGTACCACTGCGTCGCCTGGT
>JAVEEJ010000150.1 GCA_030840515.1 Frankiaceae bacterium
GCGACGCAGCTCGCGGGGGTCGTCGGTGATCACGCGCTCACGCTAACGTCCCGCCGGTGAAGACGAGGAGCGTGCTGCTGCGCGAGCTCGGGGCGCCGCGGCCCTACACGGAGTCCCGGCCACTGGAGGTGGTCGAGCTCGACCTCGAGGGCCCGCGGGCCGGCGAGCTGCTCGTCCGGGTCGAGGCCGCCGGGGTGTGCCACTCCGACCTGTCCGTCGTCGACGGGAGTCGGCCGCGACCGGTGCCGATGGCGCTCGGGCACGAGGCGGCGGGGGTCGTCGAGGAGGTCGGGCCCGGGGTCCTCGACGTGGTGGTCGGGGAACGGGTTGTGCTCGTCTTCGTGCCCTCGTGCGGTTCCTGTCCCGAGTGCAGCGGAGGCCGGCCCGCGCTGTGCCGTCGCGGGGCCGCGAGCAACACCGCCGGTGAGCTGCTGCGGGGCGGACGCCGACTCTCGCTCGATGGCGAGCCGGTCCACCACCACCTCGGCGTCAGCGCATTCAGCTCCCACGTCGTGGTCGACCGGGGCTCCTGTGTGGTCGTGCCCGCCTCCGTGCCCGGACCCACCGCTGCATTGTTCGGCTGCGCGCTGCTGACGGGTGTCGGCGCCGTCCAGTCGACTGTGGTGACCCGGCCGGGAGACACCGTGGCGGTGCTGGGCCTCGGCGGAGTCGGCCTCTCTGCGGTGATGGGTGCGGCGATGGCCGGGGCCGACCTGGTCGTCGCGGTCGACCCCGTCGAGGAAAAGCGCGCGCTGGCCCTCGAGCTCGGGGCCACGCACGCGTTCGGGCCCGGTGCGGAGACTGTCCAAGCCATTCGCGACCTCACCGGCGGCGGCGCGCGTATCGCTGTTGAGGCTGTGGGATCGGAGCAGGTCATGGCCGACGCCTTCGCGATGACCGCTCGCGGAGGGACCACAGTGCTCGTCGGCCTCCCCCACCCCGCTCGCGAGCTGCGCGTGCCGGCAGTTCAGGTGGTGGCCGAGGCCCGCACGATCGTCGGCTCCTACATGGGCTCGGCCTCGCCGCAGCGCGACATCCCCCGACTCGTCGCGCTCTGGCAGCAGGGCCGGCTTCCGGTCGAGCGGCTGGCCAGCGGGCAGACGGGGCTCGAAGGTGTGGCGGCGGCGTTCGACGCGCTCGCCGACGGGCACGCCGTACGCCAGCTCGTCATCCCCTAGATGGACGCCACCACGGACGTCGTCGTCATCGGCGCCGGCGTGATCGGGAGCTCAGTGGCCTTCGAGCTCGCCAAGCGCGGGCGTCAGGTCACGGTCGTCGACAAGGCAGCCGGTCCCGGCCAGGGCTCGACCAGCGCCTCGAGCGCGATCGTCCGTTTCAACTACTCGACCTTCGACGGCGTCGCGACGGCCTGGGAGGCGCTGCACTGCTGGCAGCGCTGGCGCGAGCACCTCGGCGCGCCGGACGACGAGCCCCTGGCGGGCTATCAGCGCAGCGGCCTGGTGATGCTCGACGTGCCGATCGTGCCCCGGGAGCGGGCGACCACCCTCTTCGACGCGGTCGGCGTCCCCTACGCCTTGTGGAGCCCTGAGGAACTGCGTCGGCGGGTGCCAGGCATCGACGCCGGAGCGCACTGGCCCAACAAGCGCGTCGACGATGAGGCCTTCTGGGCAGACCCCGAGCGCCAGCTGGGTGCGGTCTTCACGCCGGACGCAGGCTTCGTCGACGACCCACAGCTCGCCGCGCTGAACCTCGCGGCCGCCGCTGGGCGTCACGGTGCGGCCTTCCTGCACCGGCGGGCTGTCGCCGCACTCACCCGACGACCCAACGGCCTCTGGGACGTGCTGCTCTCTGACGGCTCCACGGTCACAGCGCCGACCGTCATCAACGTGGCCGGCCCGTGGTCGGCGCACATCAACGCTCTCGCCGGTGTCGGTGCGGACTGGACGGTGCAGGTGAAGCCGATGCGCCAGGAGGTTCACCATCTGGCCGCGCCACCTGGCTTCAACACCGACGTGCAGCCCGGCCCGGTGATCGGCGACCTCGACCTCGGCACCTACCTGCGCGGCGCACCGGGTGATGGGCTGCTCGTCGGCGGGACAGAGCCCGAGTGCGACGGGTTCGACTGGGTGGACGACCCAGACGGCGCCAACCCTCACCCGACCGTTCCGGTCTTCACCTCCCAGGTGACCCGAGCCGCACGCCGCTTCCCGGAGTTGGGCGTGCCAGGCGCGCCGAAGGGCTTGGCAGGCGTGTACGACGTCAGCAGCGACTGGACGCCGATCTACGACCGCACGGAGCTCGATGGGTTCTACGTGGCGATCGGAACCAGCGGCAACCAGTTCAAGAACGCGCCACTCGTCGGGCGGTTCATGGCCGCGATCGTCGATGCGACGGTAGCCGGACGTGACCACGACCACGACCCCGTGCACCACCACGCCGAGCACACTGGCCACCTGATCAACCTCGGGAGCTTCTCGCGCCGCAGGCCCAGGAACACCGAGTCCAGCGGGACAGTGATGGGCTGAGCCGCGCAGCCGCGCAGAGGGTCGCAGCGGCAGCCGACTAGCCTCCCGCGAGTGAGGATCACGCAGTCCGCGAAGCTCGCCGATGTCTGCTACGACATCCGGGGGCCGGTGCTCGCGCGTGCCAAGGAGCTCGAGGCCGAGGGCAAGCACATCGTCAAGCTCAACATCGGCAACCCGGGCGCGTTCGGGTTCGAGGCACCCCCCGAGGTCATCGCGGCGGTGGTCGAGAACCTGCAGCGGGCGTCGGGGTACAGCGACTCCAAGGGCATCCCGGCAGCGCGCGAGGCGGTCGCCCGGCACTACGCCGGCATCGGTGTCGCTGGTGCCGGCGCGGAGGACGTCTACCTCGGCAACGGCGTGAGCGAGCTGATCCAGGTCGCGTTGCAGGCGTTGCTCGACAGCGGTGACGAGGTCTTGATCCCGTCGCCGGACTACCCCCTGTGGACCGCCGCCGTCAGCCTCACCGGCGCACGGCCGGTGCACTACCGGTGCGACGAGAGCGCCGGGTGGGCGCCCGACCTGGAGGACCTGCGCTCCAAGGTCACCCCCCGGACCAAGGCCGTTGTCGTCATCAACCCGAACAACCCGACCGGTGCGGTCTACCCACGCGCCGTGCTGGAGCAGATCGCCGCGGTCGCACGCGAGCACGAGCTGGTGCTGATGGCTGACGAGATCTACGACCGGATCCTCTACGACGGAGCTGAGCACACGAGCGTTGCCGTACTCGCACCCGATGTGCTGACGTTGACCTTCAGCGGTCTTTCCAAGGCCTACCTCGTCGCCGGCTACCGCGCCGGCTGGATGCTGGTCGCGGGGCCGAAGCAGGACGCCCGGGAGTACCTCGAGGGCTTGGAGATCCTGACGAACATGCGGCTGTGCGCCAACCACCCGGCGCAGCACGCGGTAGCCGCGGCGCTGGCCGGACCACAGAGCATCCAGGCGATGACGCTTCCGACGGGACGGCTCGGGGCGCAGCGCAACCGGTCACTCGAGCTGCTGGCGGCGATCCCCGGTGTCAGCTGCGTGCGCCCCGAGGGCGCGCTCTACCTGTTCCCCCGACTGGACCCCGACGTCTACCGCGTGAAGGACGACCAGCAGCTGGTGCTCGACCTGCTGGAGCAGCAGCACCTGCTGCTCGTGCAGGGCACCGGCTTCAACCTGCCGACCACCGATCACCTGCGCATCGTCACGCTGCCGCCGGTGGACGTCCTGGAAGACGCGATCGGCCGGCTGGCGGCTTTCCTTTCCGGGTACGCCGGCTGATCTGGACAACTCGGCACACCCAGGACGGCCGCGCCCAGGTCAGACCGGCGGGCAGACAGTGACACTCGTGTACGGCGGGTCGGTCAAGCCAACCGTGTAACAAGGGAGCGCTACAACACGCTCGCGCGCGGGTAGAGCCAGGGTGCCAGCCGAGGCGACTGACCCTGCGAGAGTCAGTGCTAGTGCGATCGCGGCGGCCGGGCATTCGCGGAGGAGGGCAGGCATGACGACGCTCCCGATTTCTGCTGGCGGTGAACCCGCGGTCGCGGGTCTGCCAGGTACACGCCGGGAGCACTCGCTGCTTACCGACCCGGACGCCGAGCAGGTGTGGGCGCAAGTACAGGCGCGGCTGACCGCCTACCTGCTCGCTCGCGGGGCGCAGCTCGCCGACGCTCAAGACATCTGCCAGGAGGTCGGTGCCCGTGCCCTCGAGCGCGGCGTCCCTTACGCGCATGCGGATGACCTGCTGGCCTGGTGCCTGCGGGTCGGACGAAATCTGCTCATTGACGACGGCCGCAGACGTGACCGCGTTCGAGGGCTCGCGGTCGTGCCGGACCAGGTCCGCGACGTTGAGGCTGAGGCCGTGCTTTCGCTGCGTGCCCGGGATGTGCTACTCGCGATGCGCGAGCTCTCCGAGACTGACCGGACAGCTTTGACCGGATCAGAGCGGCCGCTCGATCGCCGCCACGCCAACCGACTGGCGGTCCGTCGTCATCGTGCCCGGGCACGACTGCTCAAGCTGATCGGCGGCGCGCTCGCCGCCGGCTGGGCGACGATTCGTCGGCTTCCGCGCCTGGCGCTTGCCTCCACCGTCGCCGCTGCGTGGGTGGTGGCGATCTTCACTGCAGGTCCTCCGCCGCGGCCCCACAGCACGGCCGCACCGCCAGCCCGTGCGGAGTCCGTACACATCGCCGCCCCCACTCTCCCCCTGGACCGGGTGCCCCACCTTGTCGCGGCCGGAGGCCCCCCTAGCCGCAGCCGCCTCGTTTCCGTGACGCCGCCGGCGTCCAACCGTCCCAGCCACACCGTGGTCAAGCCCCAAGGTGCACCCCAGGGGGTGTACATCGAGGAACGTCCCCGCACCGAGGATGACCGCCTGGTGTGTGCCTCCCACGTGCCGGTGATCGGCGAGCTCTGCACCCCGAACTGACCTCGGTGGCGCAAGTCACCCCTCGCGATCACCGCTCCCGCCGGTCCCGGGCCTCACGCCATTCGCGCAGCTCTCGCTCGGCACGCTCGAGCTCGTCCATGATCTCGGCCTCATGCGGCGTCAAGCGCGCGGCATCGGGCGTGGGTCCACCGCCGATGACCTCTCTGCGGGCCCGGCGGTATGCCGCCTCCACCTGCTTGCGCAGCACCATCTCCTGGCTCGCTTCAGCGCCGGGTGGATCGGTCGGCTCATCCGGACCTGTCGACCCGCCCGGCGTCTTCGGCATGGCCCGTCTCCTTACGGCAGTGCGCCCCCTCGCGGTTCGAGCCGGCTCGGCTCCGAGCCGGCTCGGAGGTACACGCGCGGGTGCGTCCGCGCTTACACCGCTCGTTCGTCCGGGGCGGGTGCGACGCGTGTCAGCTGAGTGTCGGGAGACGGACAACCGTGCCGGGCTCCGTGACCGAACGCTGCCGAGTGAGAGGGAGGTGGGCGCGACAGGGGTCGAACCTGCGACCACTCGCTTGTAAGGCGAGCGCTCTACCGCTGAGCTACACGCCCGGAGAGTCTCCCTAGGTTATCCGGACGTCCCCCGCGATCCCCGCTAGCGTTCTGAGCATGCGTGCCGGCGACGTGCTGAGTGAGAGCCCGCAGCCGGTCAGGCTGCCCGCCCTGGACGTCGCGGCCGCCGCGGTGCCCGGTGTGAGCCTCGACGTCAGGCAGATGGCCGGCAACGACTGGGCGATCCTGCTGTCCGAGTGCGCCGCTGACATGGCGGCCGCGACGGAGGCGCTTCGGGAAGCCAGTAGCAATCGGTTCGAACCGGCGGCTGCCTTCCGTCTGGCGGCTCCGGCCCTCGGCTCCGACACCGTGAGCGCGATCCTGGCCCGGCTCGAGCTGGATGCCTGCGGGGCGTGGGTCACGATCTGCTCTGCAGGGACCCCACAGCCCGTCGTGCTCCGCAAGGCCGGCTGGATCGACCTGCGTGGGCAGCTGCGCCCCGCGCTGAGCCGAAGCAGCCGAGTGGGACGCGCCGACGACCGCGTCGGGCTGGGTCCGGGCGACTCGATCGTGATGCTCTCCCGCGAGCTCGTCGCGTTGGAGGACTCGGACGGGCGCCCCTTCGGTGACGAGGCGCTCCCCAACGCGCTGCTCTCCGCCTGCGACCGGGACGCGGCAGGGATCGTCGCGGAAATCGGTGCGGCCGCGGCCCAGTTCTCGCAGGACCCTGCGCACTCCGCGGTCCTCGTCGCACGGGTGCCCGACCTCCCGCCGGACGAGCTGCGCGAGCGGATGGCGACAGCGAGTGGCATGAGCGCCGAGCAGATGCGCGCACTGCGCTATCCGTTGGGTGAGCAACTCATGCGACGCCCGCCGGCTCCGCCACGGCACGCGCGGATGCGGGTGCGCGGCGAGCTGGCGCGGGTCAGCGAGGTGCGTTCACTGCTGCGGCGGCTGCTCGCCTCCTGGCGGATGCAGGGCGAGCTCATCGACGACGTGGAGCTGCTGGCGAGCGAGTTGACCAGCAACGCGATCGGCCACGGTCAGGGCCCGGTCACGGTGATCGTCCGCTACGACGGGAGCTGCATCCGGATCGAGGTCGGCGACGGCTCGCGCGAGCTGCCACGGCAGCGCGCGCCGCACGAGGCGGACGAGGGCGGCAGGGGCATGATCTTGGTCGAGGCGCTCTCCCGCGACTGGGGCACCATCGCCACCGTCGACGGCAAGCGCGTGTGGTGTGAGGTCGCGCTGACTCCCGACACGCACTGAGCTTCCACCCGCGCTGAGCTCAGCTCCCGAAGCGACGGGCAAGAGCCTGCGCGACCTCGTCGGCCAACCCGGGAGTCGGCGTACTCGCACCCGCCTTCGACGGCACCGCGTGCACCGCCCCGCAGTCACGGCAGCGCACGTCGCCGAGCGCCCGCACGAGCGCGGTCGACGCGCAGCTCCGACACCGATCGAGGCCTTCGGCCCAGTCGTCCCGGCGCTGGCAGTCCGGGCACAGGAGAACCTGCTCACCGGAGATGACGGCGCGCCGCCACGGTGACGCGCCTCGCACAGGGTCGCTCTGGCGCGCCGCGCAGCGAACGCAGGGCATGGCTACAGCGAGGCCAGCGCGCGCTGGTAGTCGGCGATGTCACGTGCGTCGGAGATCGCGTTCAGCACCTTCCACCGCACGATGCCGGCCTTGTCGATGATGAACGTCGCCCGCCGGGGGAAGCCGACCTTGTCGTCGAAGACGCCGTAGGCCTGGGCGACCGCGCCGTGGGGCCAGAAGTCGGCGAGCAGCGGGTAGTCGAGCCCCTCCTGGTCGGCGAAGACCCGCTGCGAGGGCACGTTGTCGCACGAGACGGCGATCAGCTGCACTGACTCGTTCTGGAAGGTGGCCACGTGGTCACGCAGCTCGCGCAGCTCTCCGGTGCACACGCCGGTGAACGACATCGGGTAGAAGACAAGCACCACCGCGCGGCCACGGAACGACGACAGCGTGACCGGTTCCCGGTGCTGGTTGACCAAGGTGAAGTCCGGCGCCTCGTCGCCCACCTCAAGCGCGGCGATCAGCGCCGGCCCATCAGCGTCGGCCCATCTTGGGCGCCACCAGCCGGGTGCCTGACCAGTCAGGTGCGGCGCTGACGCTCGAGGTCTGCGACAGGCCCGCGGTCGGCGCGGCCTCCCCGATGTCACTGGGCTCGACGTGCCCGACCCGTCCCGCCTTCGGTGACAGCACCCAGATGAACCCGCCCGAAGCGAGAACGG
>JAVEEJ010000219.1 GCA_030840515.1 Frankiaceae bacterium
CAGGCGCCGCAGTCGACGCACTCGTCCGGGTGGATGTACAGCATCCGGTTGCCCTCGTAGATGCAGTCGACCGGGCACTCCTCGATGCAGGCGCGGTCAAGGACGTCAACGCAGGGCTGGGCGATGATGTAGGTCACGCGCCTAGTATCGCCAACGTGGTGGGAGGCGTCACCCCAGGGTCCGTGGGCCAGCGGGTGGTCGTGCGCCACCTGCTCCCGTCAGGCACCGCCACGGACGCGTTGGGCGAGCTGGAGTCCTATGAGGGCGGCTGGCTGCGAGTACGTCGTCGCGACGGGTCCGTCGTCACGATCGACGAGGCTGCGGTGGTCGCGTCCAAGCTGGTTCCGCCCGCGGCGGTGAGGCGACCGCGGATCTAGGCTGGCGCGCGTGCGACTGATGGACACGCGGACCCGGCAGGTCGAAGAGGTCGTCCCCTCACAGCCGGCTCACCTGCGCATGTACGCCTGCGGGCCGACCGTCTACCGCTACGCCCATGTCGGCAACCTGCGCACCTTCATGCTGCACGACCTGATCGCGCGGACGGCAGATGTGGTGCACGGCTGGCAGGTCAGCCTGGTGCAGAACATCACCGACGTCGGGCACCTCGAGGACGACTCGGCGATCGACGCCGTGGGCGAGGACAAGGTCCTCGCGCAGGCTCGCGCCGAGGGCAAGACGCCGCTCGAGATCGCCCGGTTCTACGAGGAGGCGTTCCACCGCGACTGCCTCGCGCTCAACATCAAGCCGGCGTCGGCCTACCCGCGCGCCTCGGAGTGCATCGACCTGATGCTCACCCTGATCACGGACCTGGTGTCCAAGGGGCACGCGTACCTCGGCACTGACGGCACCGTCTACTTCGACGCGCGCTCCTTCCCGGGCTACGGCGCCATCTCGGGCAACCGGCTCGAGGACCTGCGCGCGGGGCACCGGCTCGATGCCGAGGCATCGTCGGCGAAGCGCTTCCACGCCGACTGGGCGCTGTGGAAGTCGGCCGGCGGCAATCGGCTCATGGTGTGGGACTCGCCCTGGGGGCCGGGCTTCCCCGGCTGGCACATCGAGTGCTCCGCGATGTCCCTCGAGCTGCTCGGGACCTCCTTCGACGTGCACACCGGTGGCATCGACCTGCGCTTCCCGCACCACGAGGACGAGCGCGCCCAGTCGGAGGCTGCGGTGGGCCACGAAGTGGTGCGGCACTGGGTGCACGGCGAGCACCTGCTGCACGAGGGCCGCAAGATGGCGAAGTCCACGGGGAACGTCGTACTCGTCTCCGACGTGCTCGCTCGCGGTCACGACCCGCTGGCGCTGCGGTTGTTCTTCCTCTCCGGTCGCTATCGGCAGCAGATGGACATGACAGCGGCGGCATTGGCCGGGGCGGACAAGCGACTCTCACGGTGGCGGGCCCGCGTTGCCGAGTGGGCCGAGTCGCCGTCGGCGGCGGCGCCGGAGTCCTACGTGGCGCGCGTGTACGACGCCTTCCGCGAGGACCTCGACACTCCAGCGGCGCTCGTTGTCCTGGGCGAGCTGGAGAAGGACCCGTCGATCCCGGCGGGGGCGAAGTTCGAGGCGTTCGTGCACCTGGACCGGTTGCTGGGCCTTGACCTGGCGCGGGATGTGGGCCGGGCGGCGGACGTGCTTCCCGCCGGAGCACGTGAGCTGCTCGATGCGCGCGCGGCCGCGCGCGAGGCGAAAGAGTGGGCCGAGTCAGACCGGCTCCGCACCGAGCTCGCAGCGCTCGGCGTGGCTGTCACGGACTCGGCCGATGGGCAGGCTTGGAGTGTGGCCTAGCTCTCCCGATGGCGGTCGTCTCTCGAGCGGTAGCCGGTCCGTCGAATCCGTGGCTGCGGCCGTCTGCGCCCCTGTGGCGGGAGGTCGCGCGCATCGCTCGGCTTGACGTCGAAGAAGTCGCCTCGCGACAGCGACCACCAGTAGTCGGCGAAGTCTCCGCGCATCGTCCTGAAGACCTGCCGGTGGGCTGGGAACCGCCGCCCTCCGAGGTCACGGGCGCCCTCCACGTCAAAGGGACGGAGCAGCTGACCCTCGGGAGTCACCGCGATGAGGAAGTAGCCGGCCACCGCAAGCAGCTCGAAGATCGTGGCGATGCTTGGCTCCCCCTCGCCCGATTCGATGCGTGCGAGAGCGCTCTTGCTGATCCCCACCTTGGCCGCCATCTCACGCTGACTGAGCTGAGCCTCCCGCCGGGCGCGCCGGACCCAGGGGCCGAAGTCCATGCGCGCAACCACAACCCAAGCGTGCGGTCCTCGACAGCTCGGGCGGCGGCTGCTCGGGTCTTCTGTGCAGGTTCGCCGAGCCCGCGTGCGGCTGTGGATCGTGCGGCTGTGGATCGTGCGGCTGTGGATCGTGGCCCCTGGCGATCCTGGGGTGCCGGGGTCAGCCCCCCACATCAATGGCGATTGCCCCGCCCGGCGGGGCAAGTGCGCCGGAGCGTGCCGCACAGCGGGTCCGCAACCGGCGCTGCAACATTGCCCCACCCAGCGGGGCAATCGTCAGTCTCCGCCCGGAGACTCCCCGGCCGGCCCACTGCACGCCTGGCTGGCGACGCACCGCCGCCCGGCCGCCCGGCTGCCGACGGACCCCGCCGAGTTCAGAGCGTTCGGTAGCGGCCCTCGTAGTAGATGAGCGGCGCCACGTCTTCTGGCCCGCGCGTGGCGGACAGGACGGAGCCGATGACCACCGTGTGGTCGCCGCCGTCCGTCGTCGAGACCGTCTGGCACTCGAGGGTCGCGATCGCCTCATCGAGCAGGGCTGCGCCGCACACGGCGCCCGGCGACCACGGGAAACCGGTGAGCTGCCCGTCGAGCGGCCGCCCACGCGATGCGAACCATCGCGAGGCCGCCTCGCCGTCAGCTCCGAGCACCGAGACACCCCATGACCCGGCCGCGAGTACGGCGTCGTGGAAGCGGGCGATCTTCTCCGCGCAGAACAGGACCAGGAGCGGGTCGAGCGACACAGAGGTGAACGAGTTCACCGTCATCGCGTGCTGCTGGCCGTCGACCACAGCGGTGACGACCACGATGCCGGTGGCGTAGCGCCCGGCAGCCCGCCGAAACGCGTCAGTCGTCACTGGCTCCACGCTGCGTGACCCTAGGGGTTGCGCCCAGCCCTGCGGGGGTCAGACCGCTCGTGCGTGTGCGAGCCGCGCGTTGTCCACGACGATCGCGGCCGGCCCCTCCACAAGGCGCAAGGTCGCGAGCGCGGTCTCGCCGAAGGCGTTCTTGGTCGCGCTGGACAGCGCGAGCACCCCGACCACTCGACCGCCGTGCCCGCGCAGCGGCATGGACAGGAAGGTGGCCATCCGGCCTTCGTCGTCAGCGCCGAGGAACCCTTCAGGGTCCATGACGCGGGCCTCGAGGTCGTCGACGACGTATGCCGCGCCGGTCGCCCCACTGACCGCCTCGGCACCGGCAGCGAGGAAGTCGGTGTACTGCAGCTGCGAGGACTCACGGGTGACCGCGACGTAGGCCGTGCGCTCCTCGAGGAGCAGCACCGCCGCGAGGTCGTAGTCGACGAACTTCTGCAACAGCCCCAGCACCTCGGCCACGGTCTGCTCGAACCCCACGGACGTCGCCGCGAGCGCAGTGACGTCGGCGGCGACCGAGGTCTCGAACAACTTGCGGTCGAGCAGGTCGCAGACCCGGGAGAGGACGTCGTCGTCGTCGAGGGCGATGGTGTCCGGGCGAAGCGCCGGACGCCCGCCGCGTGCCGCCTCCGCCGCCGCCATCACGTCATTCACCGCTGCGATGAGCTCCGGGGCCTCGAAGTCTTTCGTCAGGTAGCGGTCGGCCCCGGCCTGCGACGCCCAGTAGCGGTCGCTCGCCGCATCGAGCGAGGTCAGCATGATCACGGGGATGTCCGCGGTCTGCCAGTCGTCCTTGAGCAGTCGGGCAGCGACGTAGCCGGACACTCGGGGCATCTGGACGTCGAGTACGACGGCGTCGGGTTGATGCTGGAAGACGGCCTGGACGGCCTGGACGCCATCCTCCGCAGCGACGACCTCGAAGCCCTCCCGCGACAGCACAGATGTCACGATCCGGCGCAGCGTGGGGCTGTCGTCCGCGATGACAACGGTTGGCACGTCAACCCTCTCCTCGAACTGCTACGACTGCGAACTCACCAGCTCAGCGGCCGACGAGCCGGCGCACCGTCTCGACGAGCTGAGTCTGGTCGAACTCGCTCTTGAGCAGGTAAGCACTTGCTCCCGCCTCGAGACCAGCCCGCCGGTCCGACTCGTCCCCCCTCGAGGTCATGATGATGACAGGCACCTGCTCCCAGCCCCGCGTCCGCCGGATCGTCCGGGTCAGGGTGAACCCGTCCATGCCGGGCATCTCGACGTCGCTGACCACCACGTCGACCGGCTCGTCACGCAGCTTCGACGCCCCGTCGAGGCCATCGACGCAGGCCAGCACCTCGTAGCCGGCGCCCTCCAGGATCACGCGCTCGAGCTCACGAACGCCGACCGAGTCCTCCACCACCAGGACCCGCGGCTTGCGCACGCCGCCGCGAGCCGGGGCTGCGGAGTCCTCCCGCTCACGGGCCCCGGGGAGCTGCACGGGGGTCGTGGCGCCGGTGGCCCGCACTGCCAGCTCGCGCAGGTCGACGAGGCAGACGACGGACCCGTCGCCGTCGATCGTCGCGCCGGTGACCATGGGGAGCCGTCCGAGGAAAGGTCCGAGGTCCTTCACGACGAGTTCGAGCTCGCCCTCGAGCTTGTCGACGGCCCACGCCAGCTGCTCGCCGGTGGACGCGTGGCGCACGAGAATGGCCGCCCGCGGCGCCCGCTCGCCGGCCACGCCGAGCGCCCCGCCGAGGTCGACCAACGGCAGCGACACCCCGTGGCGGACCATCACGGTCGCCCCGGCGACCTGGTGCACCTCGGCGTCACGCAGCGACACCGACTCGACGACCCCGGGCACCGGGATCGCGTAGCGCTCCTCGCCGACCCGCGCGACCAAGCAGCGGAGCACACCCAGCGTGACGGGCAGCGTCAGCACGAACGTCGTACCTCGTCCCACCTCGGTCTGGATCTGCACGGTGCCGCCGAGGTCCTCGACCGCGAGCTGCACCACGTCCAGCCCCACACCGCGGCCGGAGGTCTCGGTCACCGCCTCGGCAGTGGAGAAGGCGGGCGTGAAGAGGAGCCCGAGCAGTGCGGGGCCTGAGAGCAGCGCATCCGGGGTGAGGAGGCCCTTCGCGATGGCCGCGGCACGCACGGCCTCCTCGTCGATGCCGCGTCCGTCGTCGGAGACCTCGATGACGACAGTGCCACCGGCCGAGCGCGCAGCCAGGGTCACCGTCGCCTGAGCCGGCTTGCCCGCGGCGACGCGCTCGTCGCCCGGTTCGCATCCGTGGTCCACGGCGTTGATCACGAGGTGCTTGAGGGCGTCGGCGACACCGTCGAGCACCTTCTTGTCGAGCTCGACGTCCTCGCCCTCGACCACGAGCCTGACGTCCTTGCCGGTGGCCACAGCCACATCCCGCAGCAGCCGTGGCAGCGCGGCAGTGACCCGGCGAACCGGCACCATGGCCAGGCCCATCGCCCCATCGCGCACCTGGGCAAGTCGCCCGCGGGCTTCCCCCACCAGCTCGCGCAGCTCGAGCCCGCCACCGGCCATCGTCTCGCCGATGCCCAGCAGCCGGTGCAGGGCCAGCTCGGCCTCGGCGGACAAGGACACGGACGCGAGCGAGTCGCGAAGCGTGCGAGCCCAGCGGCCGTGGTCCGAGGCGGCGCCGAGCGCGTCGTGCACCGCCTGCTCGACGCGGCGGACCTCGAGCTCGGCCTCCCCCACGACGTCGAGCAGGTCGTAGACCTTCGCGGCCCCGACCCGGATCGAGTCGACCCCGCGGTGGCGGCGCTCGTCGTGGTCGGAGGCGTCGTCCTCGACACCCTCGGCCTCTGAAGTACCAGCCTCCAGGACCGGAACAGCCACTGGCTCGTCACCGGCCAGCGCGGACCGCAGCGCGACCAGCAGCGGGTCCAGCGCCTCGGCGCTGAGCGGGCGCTGCGCGCCGGGGAGCGCCCGGGTGATCCCGTCGCACGAGGCAAGCAGCAGGTCGACCACATCGCGGCGCGCGGCGAGTCGGCCGTCACGCAGGGAGCCGAGCACGTCCTCGAGCAGGTGCGAGACCTGGAGCACGCCCTCGAGCCCCAGCATGCGGGCGGATCCCTTGACCGTGTGCGCGTCGCGGAACAGCGCCGCCACCAGTTGCTTCGGCGAGCTGTGGCCCTCTAGCTGGAGCAGGCCCGTCGTCAGCGAGGCAAGCCGCTCCTCGACCTCCGCGCGGAAGGTCGCGACGAGCTCGGGGTCGTCAGCCCAGGCGGACATGCTCATGACCTCGGCTCCCCAGGGGAACCCTTGAGCGTCGGCGAGATCTTGAAGGTGGCGACCCGTGCGGTCAGCCCCTCGGCGAGCGTGGTGAGGTCGGCCGCAGCTGCGCTGGAGGCGCGAGCCCCGGCTGCGTAGCGGTCCGAGGCGGTGGCGACCTCTGACATCGACTGCACGACCTGCTCGCTGGCCGCCCGCTGCTGGCGGGTGGCGACCGAGATGTCGGAAGCGGCGCTTGTGGTCGCGGTCACCATCGAGGCGATCTTGCGCAACGCGCTGTTCACACCGCGGGCGAGCTCGGCGCCCTCCCGGACGTCGGAGACGCCGGCGAGAGTCGCCTCCAGCGTCATCGTGGTGTCGCTGTGGATCTCGGCGACGATCGCGCCGATCCGTCGCGTCTCGTCGCGAGCGCGATCCGCGAGCTTGTGGATCTCGCCGGCCACGACGCGGAAGCCCTGGCCGTGCTCACCAGCGCGTGCGGCCTCGATCGCGGCGTTCAGCGCGAGCATGTTCGTCTGCCGCGCGAGGTCGTCGATGCCGCCCAGGATGGCGTCGATGCGGTGCCCGCGCTCGACCAGGCCTTCGAGCCGCCCGACGATCGACACGACACGGTCCTCGATAGCGCTCATCGCGTCGACCGACGCGCCGACGGCCTCGTCGCCCACGGCCGCGTGATGCAACGTCTCCTCCGCATAGCGCGAGACCGCGGCGGCTGTCTCCGCGATCTGCGCCGAGGTGGCGGCGAGCTGGTCCACGGTCGCGGTGACCTCGGCCACGGCCGAGCCCTGCTCCGCGGCCGAGCTGTTGAGCTGCTGCGCGGTGGCAAGCAGCTGGTGTGCGTCTGTCTCGACCCGCGCCGCGCCGGCCGTGATGCCGCGCGCGAGTCGCCGCAGCGCGACAACCGTGTCAGCGAGCGCGACCGCGACGACGAAGGCGGCCGGGTGTGCGTCGGCCCCGACGGACGGGACGACCGTGAGATCGCCTGCGGCGACGCGCGACAGCACCGTCTCCAGCTGGCACATGTCTCGCTCGAGCGCGGCGTTCTCGTCGGCCGCCTGCTGGGCTGCGCGCCGTACTCCCGCTCCGACCGAGGAGGCCGCGTAGCCGATCGCGGGGAAGAGCGGCAGCACGATCAGCAGCCGTCCCGGCGCGTCACCGGCCAGCATTCCGGTCGAGACCGTGGCGGCGTAGATGGATGCGCTCGCCAGCGCACCGACACCGACGGCGGCCTCGGCGGAGAGCACCGCGGAGGTGAACAGCACGACGGGGATGAAGACCACCCAGAACGGCCCCTTCACCCCGCCCGTCGCGGCGGTGACGCCGCCGTCGGCGGCGAGGGTGAGGAGCAGGAGTACGGCGAGCAGTGGGCGGTGCCAGGCACGGCGGCGGGCTCGGTCGAGGCCTCCGATGCGCGCCAACGTGATGCCGAGCACTGCGGCCGCGAAGGCGCAGCCGACCAGCCACCACGGGTGCAGCGGCAGGTCAGCGCCGAAGCCCGCCAGCGCGGTGCCGCACACCGCAACCAGCAGTAGGCAGCCCACTGTGGCGAGCTCGGAGGCCCGGATCAGCCGCCGGGCGTGGTCAGCCTCGGCGGTGGAGGCGGAAGCCGGACCTGAAGGCACGAGGAAGGGGGGCGGCGGCGTACTCGCACCCGACTCGCGACGTCGACCGGCCGGCGCCGAGCGCTGGGCGGGCAACGCGACACCGCGCCGCTGGCGCGGGAGCGCCTGCGACGCGGTGCGCGAGTCGTCGAGGGTGGACACCGCTGTGGTCAGCCGACCTTGAACTGCGCGATGGAGGCACGCAACTCGGCCGCGAGGACGTTGAGCTGCGCGGCAGCGGCGGCGGCCTGCTTGGACCCGACCGCGTACTGACGGGACACGTCGGAGACCTGCGTCATCGCGGCGACCACCTGGTCGGAGGCGGAGCGCTGCTGCTGGGTCGCGATCGAGATCTCCTTCGCCGCGGTGGTGGTCTCATCGACCATCCCGCTGATCCGCTCGAGCGCCTCGACCACGCCGCGGGCGAGCTCGGAGCCGGAGCGGACCTCCTTGGAGCCTTCCTCGGTGGCGATGATGGTGGCGTTGGTCTCGGCCTGGATCTCCGTGACGATGGCCTGGATCTGGCCGGTGGACTCCTGGGCGCGTTCGGCGAGCTTGCGCACCTCCGAGGCGACGACGGCGA
>JAVEEJ010000220.1 GCA_030840515.1 Frankiaceae bacterium
CGTGACAGGATCGAGGCGATGTTACTGGTGAGTCACTAACGCGGAGGCACGAATGCAGTTCGGGCGTTACTACGAGGAGTTCGAGGTCGGTGCGATCTACAAGCACTGGCCGGGCAAGACGGTCACCGAGTACGACGACCACCTGTTCTGCCTGCTGACGATGAACCACCACCCGCTGCACCTCGACGCGAACTACGCCGAGAAGACGACGGACTTCGGCAAGAACGTCGTGGTGGGCAACTACATCTACTCGCTGCTGCTCGGGATGTCGGTGCCCGACGTCAGCGGCAAGGCGATCGCGAACCTCGAGGTGGAGTCGCTGCGACACGTCGCCCCGACCTTCCACGGCGACACCATCTACGGGGAAACCGTGGTGCTGGACAAGACGCCGTCGAAGTCCAAGTCAGACCGCGGCGTCGTCTACGTGGAGACCAAGGGCTACAACCAGGACGGCACCGTCGTGTGCATCTTCCGGCGCAAGGTCATGGTGCCGACGAAGGAGTACATCGACGCGCGTGGCGGCGAGCAGCCCGGGCGCCCGGAGATGGTCGACAAGCCCTGAGGCGCCAGCACTTGACACCCATCGATTATCGGTGCATCGTCTATCGATAACAACGATAAACGATGGGACCACGAAGTGACCACAAGCTCGAGCACTCGGCCCTCCAAGTCCACGCGCTTCCTAGCCGGGCTGGCGACCGTCCTGCTAGTCGTGTCGGCAGCCTTTGCGGTGCTGCTCATCGTCGGCGCCGTCGCTGGCTTCAGCCCCGATGGGCATACCGTCGCGGCGCATGTGCAGGTGCCCGGGGATCAGTTGACCGGGCTACCGGCGGGCGCCGTCGCGCCGAATGACGTGGCGGTGGCCGTCCGGGTGGAGCACCCACCGCACGCCGCCTACGCGTGGGCAGCAGCGCGCGACCTCGCGCAGCTCGTGCTCCTGGGTGCCGCGCTCTGGCTCCTGCGTGGATTGCTGCGAAGCGTGCGCGACCGCAACCCCTTCACTGACGCCAACGTGCGCCGGCTGCGCTCGCTCGGGGGTGTCGTGATCGTTGGCGTTCCCGTCGCACTCCTGCTCTCCTCGTTCTTCGCCAGTGAGCTGGCGGACAGCACGAGGCTCGACAGCCCGGGCCTGATGTTCCGGCTCCCGGGCAACGCCCTCATCGGTGGCCTTGCAGTGCTGGCCCTGGCTGAGGTGTTTGCTGCCGGTGTGCGGATGCGGGTGGATCTCGAGGGCACTGTCTGACATGGCGGCTGTCTCGGAGCACGGGATCGCGGTCCACCTGGATGAGCTGTTGGCCGCCAGGGACATGACACTCGCGCAGCTCGCGGACGCCGTGGAGGTGACAGTGGTGAACCTCTCAGTCCTCAAGAACGGCCGGGCAAAGGCCATCCGCTTCTCGACGCTGGCCGCCATCTGCGACGCACTCGGCTGCCAACCCGGAGACGTGCTGTCGCGCACGGAGGAGTAGCCGGGCTGGCTTTTTCAGAGAGCGCCGAGGAACTGCGCGACGCCATCGACCACAGCGAGGTCGCTGAGCTCCGACCTGGACACCCAGCGGCAGGCCACTGCGTCGTCGCCGGCCTGCAGTGCCCCCCCGACCACCTCGCAGGCGTAGTCGGTGATGTCGTAGTCGCCGAGCTGCACGGATCCCAGCGCACGCCCGACTACGACGTCCAGCCCGGTCTCCTCGCGCATCTCCCGTGCTACCGCACCCTCCGGCGTCTCGCCCGCTTCGACCCGTCCCCCGGGGATCGACCACAGCCCGGCCCCGGGGTCCCGGCCGCGGAGCACCAACAGCACCCGTCCCGCCCGGTCGTGCGCGACCCCACCGACGCAGGCCACCCGTCCGGAGCCGTTTCCATCCGCGCTCGTGGGGGACGACATGGCTTGACTGTAAGGAAAGGGGTTCCCGCGATGGTCGCCGTACTCGTTCTGCTCCTGCTTGCTCTGGTTGTCGGCGTTGCCGTGCTCGCATTCGGTGGGTGGACCGGTGGCCAGACCATCCGGCGCCGCGTCATCGTCGAGCGCGACCCGATGATCGAGCGGCCCGTCACCTACGGCCGGCCGGTCCGCCGCCGCATCGTCGAGGAGGACCTGCGGCAGGAGTGGTGACATGCGGTCGGGCTATTGACTCCGGCTGCTACACCGCCCCACCGTTGCCTTCATGAGGCACGAGCCGACGTGCCCCCGTTGCTGCGGCCCCGTCCGCGCCCCGGGGCTGTGGTCGAGCGCGTGGACCTGCGAGCAGCACGGCGCCGTCCACCCCTATCACCAGCTCGGTGCTCCGTCGGCTGAGCTGCTCGACCACATCGCCGAGCACGCGTCGGTGCCCGTGTGGATCCCCTGGCCACTGCCGGCGGGCTGGGTGGTCACCGGCCTCGCCCATGCAGGGGACGACCGCACCGGTGCCCGAGCGACCGTCGTCGCCTGCTCCGGCCCCGGGCTGCTCGGCGGACCCAGCGACATGCTCCTCGTCGCGGAGGAACCAGGGCTGGGGCTCGCAGCACGGTTCGCTCGACTTCCCGCGACTGACCCCGGTCCCGGCTTCGACCTGGGTGCCCCGCACGCCAAGGTGGAGGCGGCCGGCCATCCCACTGCCATGTGGTGCATCGAGACCGGTGGCGAGCCGGTGACTTTCGTCGGCGAGGCCAAGGGCCTGTGGCTGTGGGCGCTGGTCTGGCCTGAGAGCGCCGGCGTCCTGATGTACGACGACCTCACGCTGTGCGACCTGCGCGAGATGCGCGAGATGGTCAGCGAGATCCCGCTCGGAGCGCTGTCCCCACACCTGTCCTGAGGGGCGAGTACGGCGCCCGCGCGCCACTAGGCTCGCGACACCATGAGTCAGCTCATCGACCCCCGTCTGTTCGGCGAGGTCTTCGTCACGCTGACCGTGATCATGGATCCGCTCGGGACGGTGCCGCTGTTCCTGGGCCTGACCCGCGGCCGGAGCTCCAAGGAGCGCGCCCGGCTGGCCTGGCAGGCCGTCGCGGTGGCCGGCTTCGTGATCGGGCTGTTCGCCCTGTTCGGTCAGGCGATCCTCGACTACCTCGGCATCACCGTCCCCGCGTTGCAAGGCGCGGGTGGTCTGCTGCTGAGCATCGTCGCGCTCGAGCTGCTCACCGACCGCCAGGACGAGCCCACCGAGCGACCGGACGTGAACATCGCGCTGGTCCCGTTGGGCACGCCGCTGCTCGCCGGCCCCGGTGCGATCGTCGCGACGATCGTCTTCGTCCGGCGCATCGACAACGGCCCGGACGCGGTCGCCCTGGTGGCTGGGGTGCTGGCGGTGCTTGTCGTGCTGTGGCTCTCGCTGCGCTTCAGCGCGGGGGTGATCCGGCTGATCCGGGAGAGCGGCGTGCAGCTGGTCACGCGCATCTTCGGGCTGTTGCTGTCGGCCATCGCAGTGCAGCTGATCGCCGAGGCCGTGCGCGGGTTCATCCGGCAAGGGCTCTAGCCGTGCAGGAGGAGCTCGCGCTGGAAGGCCTGCCGCGGCGGCTGTTCGGCGCGACGCCGAGCCGGCTGGCTACTTGGCTCGACTGCCCGCGCCGCTACCGGATGACCTACCTCGATCGCCCTCCCTTGCAGAAGGGCCCGCCCTGGGCGCACAACTCGGTGGGTTCGAGCGCCCACAACGCGTTGCGTGAGTGGTTCATGCTCCCCGTCGCACGACGCACCCCCGAGCAGGCTGCCGCGCTGGTCGACCGGCACTTCCTGCGGGACGGGTTCCGCGACGACGCGCAGGCCGAGGAGTGGCGGGAGCGCACGCGGGCGATGGTCGCCGGCTATGCCGCAACTCTCGACCCCGAGACCGAGCCGATCGGCCTCGAGCGCACCGTGTCGACCCGCACCGATGTGCTCGCGCTCTCCGGCCGGGTCGACCGGATCGACGACCGGGACGGGCAGCTGGTGATCGTTGACTACAAGACGGGCAGGACCCGCCTGACCGAGGCTGATGCGCGGTCGTCACTTGCGCTGGCCATCTACGCGGTGGCGGCGGCGCGCACGCTGCGCAAGCCCTGCGTGCGGGTGGAGCTGCACCACCTGCCCACTGGTGACGTGCTCGCCTGGGAGCACACCGGTGAGGCATTGGAG